>VBKQ01000143.1 GCA_005879505.1 Deltaproteobacteria bacterium | reverse complement strand
CGTCGGCAAGACGTCGCTCGGCCAGTCGATCGCGCGGGCCACGAACCGCAAGTTCGTGCGCCTCTCGCTCGGCGGCGTGCGCGACGAGGCGGAGATCCGCGGTCACCGCCGCACGTACGTGGGCGCGCTCCCCGGCCGCATCATCCAGTCGATGAAGAAGGCGGCCACCATCAATCCCGTGATGATGCTCGACGAGATCGACAAGCTGGGCGCGGACTTCCGCGGCGACCCCTCCGCGGCGCTGCTCGAAGTGCTGGATCCGGAGCAGAACAACAGCTTCTCGGACCACTACCTCGACGTGCCCTACGATCTCTCGAAGATCATGTTCATCGCCACGGCGAACCAGCTCGACCCCATCCCCCCGCCGCTGCGCGACCGCATGGAAGTGATCGAGCTGCCAGGCTACACCTTCGACGAGAAAATCCACATCGCGCGCAACCATCTGATCCCGAAGCAGGTGCGCGAGCACGGCCTCTCCATCGAGAACATCGAGATCACGGACGGCGCACTGGCCAAGGTGATCGGCGGCTACACCCGCGAGGCGGGCGTGCGCACCCTCGAGCGCACCATCGCGGACGTCTGCCGCGCGGTGGCAGTGGACGTGGCCAAGGGCTCCTCGGCGAAGCGCACCATCATCCCCGAGGACCTCGAGATCATCCTCGGACCGGAGAAGCATTACTCGGAGACCGCCGAGCGGACCGAGCTGCCCGGGGTGGCCACCGGCCTCGCTTGGACGGCAGCTGGAGGCGACCTGCTCTTCATCGAGGCTACCCGCATGCAGGGCAAGGGCGGCATCACCCTCACCGGCCAGCTCGGCGACGTGATGAAGGAGTCATGCCAGGCGGCGCTCAGCTACACGCGCAACAAGGCGCAGAAGCTGGGCATCGATCCGCGCTTCCTGGAGAAGAACGACATCCACATCCACTTCCCGGCAGGGGCGATCCCCAAGGACGGTCCGTCGGCGGGCGTGACCATCTTCACCGCGCTCACCTCCCTGCTGACGGGGATCCGGGTCCGCGGCGACGTGGCGATGACTGGCGAAGCCACCCTGCGCGGGCTGGTGTTGCCGGTCGGCGGCATCAAGGAGAAGGTCCTCGCCGCGCACCGGGCGGGCATCAAGCGCATCGTCCTGCCCGAGCGCAACAAGAAGGATCTGGTGGACGTGCCCGACCAGGCGAAGAACGAGATGGAATTCATCTTCGCCCACTCGATGGACGACGTTCTCCGCTCGGCGCTGGAAGAGGACCCATTCCTCAAGGCCGAGAAGAATCCGCCTCCGCCGGAGCCGGGCGGCGAACAGAAGCAGCCCGAGCCGCAGGCGCATGCCTGACGCCCGCCCGCCGAAAGGCGGGCGGAACGCCAGCTGGTCTTGCCGATCCGACCCGACCCGACCCGGCTGGCCGGCGGGAAGGGTCTTGCCACTAGCGGGTTTGCACGTGGCATGACGGCGCCGGCTTCAGCAGGCGCAAAAAGCTATGCTGTCGGGGACGCTGGAGGGCTTCATGGCGCGCCATCTGTGCGTGGCCTGGTGGGGGATTCTCTTTCTCTTTGCCGTCGGGTGCCACAGCGGACGCTCGATCGGACCATCGGCTGCTTCCAGCCAAGGCGCGGGGACGACCTTCGTTCGAGGAACGCTCGTCCGGAATGATGGGAGCGTCGTCGACGACGCGGTGGTCGCCATCGAAGGAACCCGTATCGCGCGCGTCGCGACGGCGCGTGAGATGCCGATTCCGCAAGGCGCGGCGGTGATCGGCGGATCCGGGAAGTGGATCATCCCCGGGTTGATCGATGCGCACGTGCACTTCTTCCAATCCGGCGGGCTCTATACCCGGCCGGATGTGATCGACTTGACCGCCCGCGTCTCCTACGCGGAAGAGACGCGGCGGGTGCGCGCCGCGCTGCCGGAGACGTTTCGCCGCTACCTGCGGGCCGGCGTGACTTCGGTGATCGACTTTGGCGGTCCGGAGTGGAACTTCGAGATGCGGGAGCTCGCCACGCGGACCCCTCTGGCCCCGCGAGTCGCGGTGGCCGGCCCGCTCCTGTCCTCCTTGGCTCGGCCTCAGCTCGACCTGGGCGACCCGCCCATCCGGCAGGTGACCGAACCCGGAGCGGCGCGCGCCATGGTCCGCGCCGAGGCGCCGCGCAAGCCGGACTTCATCAAGCTCTGGTGGCCGCTCGGGCCCGGCCACACGCCGCAGACCTGGCAGCCGGTGGCGGCGGCGGCCGTCGACGAAGCGCACGCGCTCGGGCTTCGCGTGGCGGTCCATGCCACCGAGCTCGAGGTGGCCCGTCTGGCGTTGAAGATGGGAGCGGACGTCCTCGTCCACAGCGTTGTCGACGCGGAGGTGGACGACGAGTTCATCCGTCTCCTTCGCGAGGGCAACGTTGGCTACGTCACGACCCTGGCGGTGTTCGGCGGCTACCCGAGGGTGCTCTCGCACAAGGTGCAGTTGATTGGGGCGGAGATGGAGCTCGCCGACCCGAAGGTGGTCGCCACGGTGCTGGAACCATTCGCGGTGCCGGAAAATCGGTATCGCGGACCGCCTGGTCCGGCGGCGCGCCGCAACGTCCGGCGCATATGGGACGGCGGCGGCCTGCTCGCCGCCGGCAGCGACGCCGGCAACATCGGGACCTTCCACGCGGCGGGGCTGCACCGGGAGCTCGAAGAGCTGGTCGGGGCGGGCCTGACGCCGGCCGAGGCCCTGACCGCGGCGACGGCGAATGCGGCGCGCGTGATGGGACGGGCGGATCTGGGCGAAATCGAGCCAGGGAAGCTCGCGGATCTGCTCGTCCTCGGTGCGAGCCCTCTCGATGACATCCGCAATGCGCGCCGCATCGAGTGGGTGGTGAAGGACGGCATACCCCGCCGGCCGGAGGAGATCCTCCCGCGCACTGCGGAGGACATCGTCCAGGCGCAGGTGAACGCGTTCAACGCCCAGGACCTCGACGCGTTCCTCTCCACCTACGCCGATGACGCCGTGATCGTGCGCGCGGGAACCGGGGAGACTCTCATGTCCGGCAAGCAATCCATGCGCGAGCGCTATGGAAGCATGTTCGCCCGCTTCCCCGCGAACCGCGTCCGGATCGCCGAACGCAAGGTCGAGGGAACGAACACCGTCATCGACCACGAGATCGTCACCGGCCGCGGTCCGGAGCGGCCCGATCCCTGGGACGTGGGCTGGGTCCGGTATGAGCTCGGCGACGGCCTCATCCGCAAGGTGGCGCTGCCGTAATTCCTACGCCTTGCACACCCGCGCGCGGCCCTCCTTCTTCGCGCGGTACAGGGCGCGGTCGGCGCTCGCCATCAGCTCCTCGAGGCTGCTGCACTGCTCCGCGCTCGATACGCCGATCGAGAGCGTGGTGGCAAAGTTCTGATCGAGCACCGTGAGCGGCCGGGCGGCCACCCGCGCCAGCAGGCGCTGCGCGGTCGCCATCCCGCCCTCCAGGTTCGTCTCCGGCATCAAGGCGATGAACTCGTCGCCCCCCAGCCGCGCCGGCAGGTCGCTGGCGCGCAGCGTGGCGCGGATCAGCGCGCCGATGTGCTGCAGCACGGCGTCGCCGGCCGCGTGGCCGAAGGTGTCGTTGATGTTCTTGAAGCCGTCGACGTCGATCATCGCACAAGCGAGCGAATGATTGTGCCGGCGGTGGCGGACCCACTCGCTGTCGGCATGGTCGAGGAACGCGCGGCGGTTGAGGACCCCGGTGAGGGAGTCGATCCGGGCGAGCTCGCGCAGCCTGCCCGTGAGCGAAGCCAGTTGGGAGACCGATTCGTGGTAGCGGCGCCGCAGCACGTCGACCTGATCGACGAGGTCGGTCGAAGTGGCCGACTCGCGCCCCACTCCCGCGAGGTAGGGCCGCTCGACCCCGAAGAAGCGATACGCCGTGCTGATCAGGCGCTCCCGGCCGCGATGGACCAGCTCGAGGGAGAGCGAGAAGGCAGGATCATGGTGAAGGGACAGGGACTGACGCATCCGATCCTGCGAGGGCTCGTCCAGCGAGCGGAGGAAATCCTCTCCCGGCGCCACCACCGGGACGGCGGAGCGCAACCCCGCGCTCGCCCTCACGACGCGCATCTCCGCGTCCAGAATCACGAGGAAATCTGGCGAACGCTCGATCAGGAGTGCGTCGAGACCTTGCACGTGCGGCGGCTCCCCCGGGCGTTGATTAGACAGCATATCGGGGCCCGAGCGCCCCGCGAAGTGTACGAATTGCAGTCTGGCTACCCACACTGTACGCCCGGATTCCACCGATGACTCAGCGGGTTGCGGGCGCGGGGCGGCCGTGACAGATCCCAGCTCGTGCGCGCAGTCCTCGTCACCGGCGCAGCCGGGCTGATCGGTTCGCACCTGTGTGAGGCATTCGCACAGGCAGGGTGGAAGGTGCGCGCGCTGGACAAGCCGGGAAGCGACTGCGCCGCTGCACGGTTGGCGGGCGCGGCGGTTTCTGCCGTCGAGCTCGGCCAGCCAGAGGGCGCCCTCGCCGCCGCGGAGCTGGCGAGCGGGGTGCGGCTCATCGCCCACGCCGCCTACCCCGGGCCGAACGAGATCTTCGAAGCGCTGGCGTCCGCCCGGGCGGCGATGGCGGCCGCGCTCCAGGCGGGCGCATCGTTCCTGCTGCTCTCCAGCACCTCCGTCTACGGCCGCCCGCGCAACCTGCCCTGCGAGGAAGGCGAAGTGAAGCTGCCCGTGGACAGACACGGCGCGACCCGCTGGGCGGTGGAGCGGGAGGCGTTCCTCTGGCGCCGGACGCGCGGGCTCAAGCTGGCGATCCTGCGACCCGCGCTCACCTACGGCCCGAGGCAGCGCCGCGGTCTGGCGGTGATCCTCGCCATCGCCGCGCTGGCGGCGCGATCCGGCCGCGCCCTCTGGCTGCCGAGGCGCGGCCCGGTGGTGCATACCGTGCATGCCCAGGACGTGGCCCAGGCAGCGGTGCTGATCGGGTCCGAGGCCGGTGCTCTCGACGGCCGCGCCTTCAACGTCGCCGACGACGTGCCGCTGCCGCTCGAGGAGCTGGCCCGTGCCGTGCTACAAGCCGCCGGCGCCCGCGAAGCGGGCAGGCTGCCTTACTCGCCGCGCCCGGCGCGTTTCGCCCTCTGGCTCGCCAAGCACCTCCCGGACTGGGTCCTCTGGGGACCGTTGAACCGGCGCATCGCGCGAGCCTGGCGGATGGCGTTCGGAGGTCAGCCGCCCGTCGCCCCGCCGCGCCTCGAACCGGATCTGCTCGAGCAACTGTCGGCCGACCGATGGTACGACACGCAGCGGCTGCGGGCGCTGGGATTCGCGCCCCTCTTTCCCAGCGCCGTCGAGGGCCTGCAGCAGCTGGCGCTGCAGAGCCGGACGCATGGGCTCTTGCCCGCGGCGCAGCCTGCGCTCGCGCCCTGATCGAGCATCCGGTACAATCCGCCCGATGACGCCCGCCGAGCTCGAGCAGAAGGCCGAGAGGGCGGTCCGGCGTGGCGAGCTGCTCGCGGCCATCGAGCTCTTCGAGGCGTATCTCGCCCAGGAACCAGCCGACGAGCGCATTCGCGCGCGCATGGAAGCCGTGCGGGCGCTGTTGCAGCCGAGCGAGCTCGTGAGTCGCAGGCGTCCGGAGCCGGAAGAGCCGGAGCCGCGCGTGGCACCGGTGAGCAGCGCCGAGGTCGGCGAGATGCATGCCAGCGCCGGGCGGTTTGCGCAGGCCGCCGAGGCATACGAGCACGCCTTGGGAGCGGATCCGGGAAACGATCTCCTGCGCGAGCGCCTCGCCGAGCTGCGCGCGCTCGTCGATCAGCCCAAGAAGGCCGACCTCGACGGAGCGGAGAAGCTCGATACGACCGCGACGGCGCCGGCCGGTGGCCCACCGCGAGCGGGCGGGCGCTCTGCCAAGGCGCACGCCGCCTCGTTCGCGCCCTTGCCGCACGCCCGTTCCCTCCCCCGGGAGGCCAAGAAGCTTCTCGAAGAGCTTCTCGCGCGCGTCCGGACAGGGCGGCGCGGCTGACGGGAATGTCCGGGTTCAAGCGAATGGCATCGCCAGCGGTTTCGCTGTAGAAACGCGACACGCGCGTCAGGGTTCCCGCGGAGGTTCGGTGGAGCTGGGCCGGTACCGGCTCGAAGAGCAGGTCGGGCAGGGCGGAATGGCCGTGGTGTGGCGGGGTTGGGATACCCAGCTCAGGCGCACCGTCGCCGTGAAGGTCCTGCACGCGCATCTCCATTCCCGCGAGGACATCCGCAAGCGCTTCGATCGCGAGGCGCACGCGGTGGCGCGCTTGCATCACCCCTACATCCTCGACGTCTATGACTTCTCTGGCCCGCAGGCACAGCCGAGCTATCTCGTCACCGAGTTCATCCGCGGGCAGACCTTGCGGGCGTTCGCCGACGAGCATCCATTCGATCCACCCGAGCTCGCTGCGGCCTGCCTGCTCCCCATCGCGGAAGCGCTGCAGCACGCGCACGCGGCGGGCGTCATTCATCGCGACCTGAAGCCAGAGAACGTCATGGTCCGCGACGACGGCGTCGTGAAGCTGACCGACTTCGGGATCGCCGCGCTCCTCGATCCCGACGAGAAGTTCACCGTCACCGGCAGCATCCTCGGGTCCCCCTCCCATCTTGCGCCGGAGACCATCGAGGGCAAGCCCGCCGATCCCCGGGCAGACCTCTTCTCCTTCGGGACCATCTTCTACTGGCTGTCCTGCGGAAAGCTCCCCTACCAGGGGGCCTCGCCCGCGGCGCTGCTGCGCAGCATCCTCGACGGCACGCGCCGTGACCCGCGCGCCGTCCGGCCCTCGGTCAGCGACGCGCAAGCGAAGATCATCGCCCGCCTCCTGGAAAACGATCCGGCGAAGCGCTACCAGAGCGCCGCCGAGGTGAAGCTGGAGCTGACGCAGCTGCTGCGGGAGGCGGGCATCGACGATCCCGTGCGCGAGCTGGCTGCGTTCGTGCGGGCGCCGCAGGCGCACGCGGCCGACGTCCGGGCCCGGCTGGTCGCGCGGACCCTGGACGTCGGGGAGGAGCACCTCACGCAGAAGCGCACCAGCGCGGCGCTGGCCGCTTTCGGGCGCGCGCTGTCGCTCGATCCAGGGAATGCGCGGGCGCGCGGCCGCGTCGATCGCATCCGGCGCCGCGAGCGGCTGTTCAGGCTGGCCCGGCGCGCGATGGTGGCGATGGTGGCGCTGGCGGTCGCCGGAGCCGCGGGTTGGGAGCTGCGCGTGGCCATCCAGCGAGCTCGCGCGAAGGCGGCCGAGAAGAGGGTCGCCGAGGAGAAGCTCGCGGCGGAACGCAGCGCGCGGGAGAAATTGGACGCGAGGTCGAGGACCGTTCCGCCGGCTGCGCCGCCAACCGTGAGTGCCGTCGTCCCGACCTCTGAGAACAACCGCCAACGCACTGCGCCTCCGCCGGCCAAGCCGGCGGAGGTGCTGGATGTGAAGCTGCACGTCCGCCAACACGCGCAGGTCACGGTCGATGACCGGGACCTCGGCGACAGCACCCTTTTTTCTCTCAAGCTCACCCCCGGTCCGCACCGCGTGCTCGTGCGCCACCCCTGCTGCGAGGACAATAGCCAGCTCCTGACGGTGACGAAGAACCAGCCTGGCCAGATGTACAAGCTCGATTACGGCCCCGCGAAGCCAGCGCAGTTCGAGGTGCTGAATGCGCCCCGCGATGCCCGTGTCGTGGTCGACGTCGTCGGACGGGGCCCGGTGCTGGTGGGGACGGCGTCGAATCCGCTCCCCTACGCAATGACACAGCCCACGCAGCTCGCCACCGTGACCATCGGCGACCGCACGCTGTCCATCGAGTTGAAGGCCGGTTGGGTCAACAAGCTCGACTACGCCCAGGGCACGCCCTGATGATCGCGCTGCTCGCCGTCATCCTCCTCACGCAAGCCCAGCCTGCGCAGCCGCCGGCCGACGAAGAGTCGCGCGCGGCCATCGAAGCGATGAACCGGGCGCGGGTGACGTTCGAGTACGGCGACTACGCCCAGGCTTCCAAGCTGCTCGCCGCCCTGCTGGAGGCGGGTCGCTTCGACTCGCTGCAGATGCGGGCCGAGGCGTACCGCCTGCTCGGGCTTTCGCTCTTCTACCAGGGGCGCAAGGGCGAGGCGTACAGCGCCTTCCTCGAGTACCTGTACATCAATCCGGACGCGGAGCTGGATCCGTTCTACGTCCCGCCGGGGGCTGTCTCCTTTTTCAACCAGGTGAAGAAGGAGGCCGAGCCACGGCTCGCGCCGCTGCGGGCGCAGAAGCGGGCGGAGCAGGATGTGCAGAAAAAAGCAGCGGCGGAGGAGGCGGAGCGGCGGCGCCAGCGCGAGCTGGAAGAGGAGCGAAAGCGACTGCAGCAGATCTCGCCGTCCATCGAGCGGCGCGTGGTCCAGCACGAGTTCTGGGTGACGATGATGCCGTTCGGGCTCGGGCAACTGCAGAACGGCGACCGCAAGCTCGGCATCTTTCTCGCTACCTCCCAGCTCATCGCCGGGGCCGCCAGCGCCGGGAGCGCGCTGCTCATCGAGCAGCTCCGCGACAATGCCACCGGCCGTTTCGACGACCACGGGCCGGGGAGCACGCCGTACAAGACCGCGACGCGGCTCAACGTGGTGAAATGGGTGGGCGCGGCGCTCTTCTACGCGCTCTGGGCGGGCGGCGCGATCCACGCCGCGATCAACTTCAAGGGCGAAGAGCAGCTCCCCGACCGCCTGCTGCAGCAGGGACAGGGGCGCTGATGGCGACGCTTGTCCTGCACGCCGCGGGAGCGGCACCCTCCTTCGTGCCGTTGGTCAAGCCGCTGACGACCCTGGCGGCGGCGCCGGATAGCGACGTGCGCGTGCCCGAGCTGCGCGGCGTAGTGGCCATCGAGTTCGATGGCGAGTCTTTCACCGCTACGGCGCTGGAGGGCGCCCACTTGGTGGTGAACGGCAAGAGGCGCGGGCGGCACAGGCTGGCGGACGGCGACACGATGGAGCTTGGCAGCACCCAGCTGGTGTTCCAGAGCGGCGAACGCGTCCCCACGCCGGCGCCGATCCAGCGCAACGGTCAGCGGGATTCGCAATCGCTGGCGATGTCGCGGCTAGCGGAATTCGCGGGGCAGCTCGCGAGCGAGCCGGGGGTCGATACGGCGCTGACGCGGCTGCTGGACGCGCTGATCGAGGTGGTCCGGGCGGACAAAGGATTCGTCCTCGTCCTGAACGAAGGCACTCCGCAAGTCCTCAAGGCGCGCAACTTCCAGCGCGAGAACGTGGCGGACGCGGTCGAGCGGCTCTCGGATACGATCGTACAGCGGGTTCTCGAGACGCGGCAGCCACTGCGAATCGAGGATGCCGTCCACGACTCGCAGTTCAACGCGAGCGAGAGCGTCGTCAACCTGAAATTGGCATCGGTCATGTGCCTGCCGCTGGTGATCCGAAGCGAGCTGGTCGGGGCCATCTACCTGGGCAACGACAAGCTCGCGAATCTGTTCACGGACAGCGAGCTGGAGGTGGCCACGAGCTTCTGCAGCACCGCGGTCCTCCTCGTCGAGCTGGGTCGCCAGCTGAACGAGCTGCGCGCGGACAAGAAGGCGCTGCTGGAGCGGCTCGACGAGCACGCGTATGGCGACATCATCGGCGCCTGCGACGCGATGCGGGACATCTTCCGCAAGATCGACAAGGTGGCGGGCACGGACATCAGCGTCCTGGTCACCGGCGCGACCGGAACCGGCAAGGAGCTGATCGCCCGCGAGATCCACCGGCGCAGCCCGCGCAAGAACGGCCCGTTCGTGGCGATCAACTGCGGCGCCATCCCCGAGAACCTGCTCGAGAGCGAGCTGTTCGGCCACGCCAAGGGGGCGTTCACCGGCGCGGTCGCATCGCGGCCAGGACGGTTCCAGGCGGCGCACGGCGGCACCTTGTTCCTCGACGAGATCGGCGAGATGCCGGCCGCGCTGCAAGTGAAGCTGCTGCGCGCCCTGCAGGAACGCACCGTCACGCGCGTAGGGGAGAACAAGGCCGAGCCCGTCGACATCCGGGTGGTCGCGGCCACCAACAAGGACCTCGACGAGGAGATGAAGGCCGCGCGGTTCCGCGAGGATCTCTACTACCGGATCAACGTCGTGCACCTGCACCTGCCTCCCCTGCACGAGCGGGGCGAGGACGCGGTGATGCTGGCGAAGTGGTTTCTCGGACGCGCGGCGCGCGAGCTCGCCAGCAAGGTGAAGGGCTTCTCTCCGCAGGCTCTGGTCGCGATCAAGCGGTTCCGTTGGCCGGGGAACATCCGGCAGCTGGAGAACCGGATCAAGAAGGCGGTGGTGCTCGCCGAGAGACCCTTGATCAGCTCGGACGATCTGGAGCTGCGGCCGGAGCAGCTCGAGCCCATCCTGCCGCTCGCCGAGGCGCGCGACGAGTGGCAGAAGCGCTACATCAACGAGGTTCTGGAACGCAACGGCGGGAACCGCACCAAGACGGCGAAGGACCTGGGGGTGGACCCCCGGACCATCTTCCGCCATCTGGAGCGGATGGAAGCGGAGAAGCGCGGAGAGACGCTTCCTCCCGACGAAGCGCTGGACGAGCAGTGACAGGAATGTCGCGCAGGCGGACGTTCGCACACCTTTGCATGATTTTCAGGAGGCCGTTTTTCCGCCGGTTTGTCCGTGGCGCAGCCTTTGCGTCGACCCTGGGCGTGATCGTGTGCCCACAGGTCTCCTGCATGGTGCCGCAGACGATCGACGCAATCATCGTCGAATCGCCGCATCCGGCGCCGCAAATCGTCCTCGAGACCATACCCTCCTACCTTCTCGCCCGCGTCCTCACCCTCTATCAGCAGGGCTCCACCGATCTCGCCGCGTCGCCCCGTTGTCATTGCCGGCTCGAGTTCGACGGCCTCAGCGTGCAGGAGCAGGACTCCACGGTCACGCTGGAGGCGCGCTGGTTCATCGACTACGACACCGCCAACGTTCCCTCGACGCGGATCGCGTTCTCCGAGCAGATCGCGGCCAATTTCGACAACGTCACGCAGACCGTCAGGCCGCTGCGCACGTTCGCGTTCGACGCCGCGGCCGCCGGAATCGTGAGCAGCGGGCTGCACGTGGTGGAAGTCGTCATCGGAGAGACCACCGGATTCGACCCCGCTTCCACTACGCTGCCCAATCGGGCGATGAAGCAGGGCTACACCGCCAGCACGTATAAATTCGTCGTGGACGTCCACCTGGAGCAGTTCTCCGGCCAATGTGATGGCCCCACTTTTTCTCCCAGCCCGCCTGCGCATCGGGTGTGCCAGTGAAGCGCGCGATTCCGCTGGTCGCCTTCCTTGCCGGGTGCTCGCTGCGAGAGCCGCGGGTGAGCTACTCCGCCTGCTCCGCCAGCAGTCAGTGCTCGAGCGCGAACGTCTGTTTCCTCGGACAATGCCGCGCCCCCGCCGCGAACCTGTCCGTGGTAGGCGTCGAGGTGCGTCCCCCGAGCGGCTCGCCGTTCGCGCTGAAGGAGGTGCAGGTCGATCTGCGCCACGGCGTCCTGAACGACTTCTCCCTGGCCCCTCCGCTGGCCGCGACGGGCAGCGTGACCCAGGACGGCGGCGCGGTGCCCGGCGGCGCGACGGTCACGTTCACCGATCATGCGCCGGTGATTCCAGACCGCATCGATCAGGTGGTGTCGGTCACGGATACCTCCGGCACGTACCGGGCGCAGCTCCCGCAGCGGACGTGGGACGTGCTGGTCCAGCCGGCCGCGCCGAATCCGCCGCTGCGCGCGGGTCCGATCGACTCGTTTTCATCCTCTCCTGTCCTCGATTTCGCGCTCCCCGGAGCGGGGTCGCTGACGGTGGTCAACGGTGGACTGCTGATCCCGGACGGTGGGGCCGTCGCCGGCGCGAGCGTCATTGCCGTCGACGCGCAGGGCGCGGCGCTCTCAGCGCCACAGATCTCGGACACCAACGGCGGCTACTCCCTGCTCATTCCGCCGGATGCGGGTCAGTTCTTCTTGCAAGTCGGCCCGCCGGCGGATGCGGATGGAGGTCTCCCGCTCGACCCGCTTCCCGTTTATCCACCGCAGATGTACGCGCCCGTTCTCACGCTGCAATTGACTCCGGTGGCAGCACTCGACATCAATGTGCTCGACTCGGCGGGCGTGCCCGTGCCGTCGGCGCTCGTCTACGTCCGCAGCACCGGGACGTCCTGGACGCTCGCGCGCTCCGTGGTGGCGGACGGCGGCGTCTCCACGTTGTCGCTGCGCGAGGGTGGATACCAGGTCCAGGCGGCACCCCCGGCGGACGCCAACGCTCCCGCGCTGTCGGATGCGAAAATCATCCCCTTGCCCCAGACCGCGCCGCTCGTGCTCACCTGTCCTCCCAAGGTGAAACGGTTCGCCCAGGTGCTGGGACCCGACGGCAGGCCGGTCGGCGCCAACTTCCAGATCCTCGCCACGCGCCTCGCCGACGGACTCGTACCCACGCGGACGGCGTTCACGACCCCGACCGACGGAAGCGGCATCTTCCACCTCGTCGCCGATGCCGGGAGCTGGCGCTTCGAGATCGTGCCGCCTGCGGGCACTCCCCTTCCCCGCGCCATCGTGGGCGTGGTCCTCGACGGAACGGACCTGGGAGAGTCGCAGATGGCGCCGCTGCTGATCTCGAATGCCCTTCACGTGGGGGGCACCGTCCGTGGACGGCTCTCGCCAGGCGGAGCGGATGCACTGGTGGCGAACGCGATGGTGAACTTCTTCTCCGTCGATCTGAACGGCCACAGCGTCTTCCTCGGCGGCAGCCGGACGGATACGCAGGGACATTACGACGCGTACCTGCCGGACGTCGCGCAGCCCGGCCCTTGAACGCCCGGCTCGCCCAAGCTAGACCCTGCGCGTGCCGCGCGACCCTGCGCTGAAGCCTTTCCGCATCGCCGTGTACTGCATCTATGGGGCCTTCTGCGCGGTGCTCTTCGTCCAGATCGTCCGCAGCGTCGTCGCCGACCTGTACGGCCGCAAACCGCAGACCGCTGCCGAACAGACCCCCACTGCCTGTCTGGACGATGTCGAACGGCTCTACGCACAGATCTCCGCGCGCGCGGTGCAGCCCGCCCCCGGCGGCCTCGAGGGTGGAGCGCTGGCGCGGGAATGGGATGCCTGGTCGCGGCGGTGGGACGACGATCTCGATCGGGTGAGTCAGCGCTGCCGCCTCGCCTCCGACAGCGAAGCAGCCTCGAGCGCGATCGCGGACGCGCTGAACGGCATCGAGGAGCTGCGGCGGCGGCTTTCGCAGTCAGGAGCGGAAGCGTCCGAAGAGGCGCGCCGGGTCAAGGACGCGCTGGCGCGGGCGCGAAAGGAAGTGAAGGTTCACTGAGACTACTGCGGCTTCGGAGCAGCTGCCGTGGCCGGCGGCGTGCCGAGGGGCGCGACGGCCGCCGCGAGCCGCTTGAGGCGGTTGCGGAGCTGGGTCGCGAACTCGCTCCCCGGATAGAGCGAGACCGCGCGCTCGTACACCTCGCGCGCACGGGTCGCGTTGCCGACCTCTTCGTATGCCTGACCGAGAAGCAGCCCCGCGTACTGAGCGGTCTTGGTGCCACCCGCGCTCTTGAGGAACGTCTCCAGCGGGTGGACCGCGCCCTGGAATTCCTTGGTCTGGATGCGCGAGCTGCCCAGGTGGAACCAGATCATGCTGTCGCCCACCTTCTGCTCCAGCTCCACGTACCGGCCGAGATCTTGCGATGCCGCCTTCCAGTCCTGGCGCCGGAATGCGGACTCGCCGGCGCTGCGCGCCGCTTCGGCGAGCTGGCGCTTCATGCCGGCGGCCCGGTCGTCGATGGCCTTGCCCTCGAGCGCCGAGAGCTGGCCGCGATCGAGGTGCATGGCCTGCGTCATGGCCTGGTTCAGCGCAGGTCCCTCTTTCTCGCTGCCGAGCAGCTCGTAGACCCGCAGCGCCTTGTCCGAGGAATCGCGCCGCGTCTGCTCGGTGGCCTTGATCTTCTCAGCGTCCTTCTGCAGCGCCGCTGCCCGGGCCTCGTTCGCTTGCGCGTCGCTGCGCGCGGTCCGGACCTCCGCGTTGGCGTACGCGATCGCTCCGACCCCGGCGATCACCGCGAAACCGATATAGG
Source organism: Deltaproteobacteria bacterium (assembly GCA_005879505.1). GTDB lineage: Bacteria > Myxococcota > Myxococcia > Myxococcales > 40CM-4-68-19 > 40CM-4-68-19. The sequence continues at coordinate 14,301 of VBKQ01000143.1, read as the reverse complement.
CGGTCACGCTGGTCATCCAGTGCCGCTTCTCCTGCTCCTCGTGCTTGCGGCCCATCTGCTTGAGCTCGGCATGCAGGTTCTTGAGCAGGTTGTCGGTCTTGATGACGAGGTTGCGTGCCTCGATCAGCTCCTTGCGCAGCGCCGAGAAGTCGCCGTCGCGGCCTCCGTCGCCATGCGGCGGAAGGCTGCGAGGAGATGAGGTCTCGTCGGTCATCGGCATCTTGCTCCCTTGAAACTGGGGTACGCAGAGCATCCCATGGCACGGACTTCCGTGCACGTGTTTGTTGGCGGTGGCTACGGGCGGTTCGGCTTGCCGGGTTCGTCCGGTTCGAGGAAGTGGAACATGAATCCCAAGGAGAAGAGGTTGCCGCCTACGTTCAACCTTTGCGTGCTCTGCGGATCCACCTGCGCGCTGGCGAGGGTATACCGGTCCTCGATCACCAGCGAGAGCGGCCCCGCGAGCTGGTAGCGCAGTCCGAGCGCGACGTAACCGGCGGTGGAGTTGGCCTCGTTGCTGACGCCGTTGCGCTTGCCGGTGTTCAGTGAATACCCGATCCCCCCGCCTCCATAGAACGTGAAGGAGCGCCCGTGAACCAGCGCGGTGTCGAGCGCGAGGAACACGGGGATGGTCTTGACCTCGAGGTCGCCGCCCGCGATCCGGTAACGGTCCCAGAGGTATCCGACCTCGATCTTGAAGTGCAGCTCCTCGTCGTACTGGTAGCCAAAGGAAGCGAGGCCGCCGGGCTGCAGCGTCCGGTGCGTCGCGAATTGCTCGGTCAGGTAATCGCCGTTGCCGGGAATCAGGGTGCGGACCCCTCCGAAGAGGGTGATCGTGCCTTCGCCTTTCTCCGGCACCGCTGCGGCGGCGGACGAGGCGGCGAGGAGCACTGCGAGCGCGAGGCGCATTTGCGGTAAGATACAGGAGTTCCGTCGCTCATCCATTTTCGTTTTCCTGGTCGGATCCCGATGGCCCGCGCACCCGAGACGGCTTTCTACTTCGAGCCCGTCGCCGAGCGGCTGGCGCTGGTATTGGAGGGCGCGCCGTTTCCCTCGGACGGCGAGTGGGCGCATGTAGGTGATCCGGTGGAAATGTCCCCGGAGCTGGCGCGTCTGGAGGTGGCGACGCGCTGGCCGGGAGTCGACCCGGAGGCGCTCCAGATCGAGCTCGAGCCGGATTTCGCGCCGACTACTTCGCGGGAGTCGTGAGCTGCTCGAAGGCGGCGCTGCCGCGCAGCGACTTGAGGTCCTCGTCCTGCCGCGCATGCGCGGCGAGCTCTCCGTCGAGCCGGAGCGCGGTGCGCAGGTGATCGATCGCGGCCTGTGCGTCGCCCAGGCGCGCCAACGCGCAGGCGTAATTGTACTGCGCTTCCGCCAGATCCGGAGCGCGCACCACCAGCTCCGCCAGCGTGTCCGCCGCCTCCCGCACCTGGTTCTCCGCCAGCTCCATCACGCCGACCGCGCGCAGGGCGAGCTGACGCTGCTCCGGCGTCAGATCGCGCTCCGACCTCAGCGCCAGCCTTCCGTGAGGAAGAGCGCGAGCGTACGCTTCCTGGCCCAACTCGAAGCCGGCCATCAAGGCGCCGAAATGCGCCTTCGCGTTGTCCGGCTCGCGGCGGGTGAGCGCCTCGAATCGCTCCAGTGCGGAGGCGGGGTCGCGGCGCTCGAGGAAACCCATCCCGGCGAGCAGATCGACGTCGCGCTGCCGCTCCGGCGGGAGCGGCAGCACCTGGAAGCTGCGCGCCGCGGTGTCGAAGGTCTGGTCGGCGAAGGGGTCGCCCTTGGGTCCGGTCACGTAGAGGACCAGGCAGTCCGCCTCGCGGGTGAAGAACGCCCACCGGTTCCGCACCGGCGCGGACGCGGCGCCGCTGGTGAAGCTCCAACCCACCACCGGCGCGTCGGAGGACGCCTGCTCGCGGGGAGCATCCGCGCTCGCGCCGCCGGCGTCCGTGGGCGCGGCATTCTTTCCCGACAGGCGCGCGCGAGCATATTCGCGGCACTGCTGCGGCGTGCCCGGCGCGGCCAAGGGGAACGAGCTCACCTCCGTCTCGACGCCCGTGGGCGATCGGGCAGTGCCCTCGCGGGTCACCTGCCACGTCTCCGTTGCGGCTGGGAGCGCATACCGCACACCGTGCACCGCGTCCTGCACCTCGAGGTTGGCAGCGCGCGGTTCCTTCGCCGCCGGCGCGTGCGCGCAGGCGAGAAGCGCCAGCGCGAGCAACGCGGCGTGCTTCACTGCAGCTGCTCCGGCGGACCGTCCACGAGCTTGCCCCCGATCGAGTGGTAGCACAGCCTCATCACCCGCGCGGTCTGCGAGGGCGGATCGTAGGCGATGCAGGTGTCGTAGGGGCGCGAGTAGACGTGCAGGCTCACCGCGCGGTCGTCGAACGGGTTGGAGACGCGGTGGATCGCGTTCTCGCCCTGCTGCAAGTCCAGCGCGCCTTCCGTGGCGCGCGTGAGGCCACCGTTCGGGACCAGCCGGATTCCGTCGCCGGGCCCGGGACCATCGAGGCTCTTGAAGTTCTCCAGGCGCAGCGCCCCGCGCTGGATGGACAGCCAGCAGAGCTGGCCGGAATGGTTGTGGATCGGGCTCTGGCTGTGCGGCTCCCAGCACAGCGCGATGAGCTCGAAGATCTCGTCGCGATAGATCAGGTTCCTCGTGTACCGGCGCGGCGCAAAATGAAGGTAGGGCTGCAAGGTGCGGGGATCCAGCAGAAGGCCGCGCAGCCGCGCGCATACCTCTCCAGGCTGGAACCGGGCGGGCGGCACTCCGCGCAGCGTCTCGACGATACCCTCCACTGCGACCTGCATCCGTGCCTCCCTTCGGGCCCCATCATAATGCGCGCAGCGGCGCGCGGGAGGTCGTATTTCAGACGGCCTCGGGAGGCGCCGCGTGTGCGTGGGAGGCGTAGTCGCGCCCGAACCGGCGCTCGATCTCCGCCTCCGTCCATTCCGCGACGACGGGCCTGCCGTGCGCGCAGCGGGCCCCGTAGTCGGTCTCGTCCAGCGCATCGAGCAGCGCCTGCGCCTCGGCCGGCCCGAGAGCGTCGTGGGCGCGGACGCTCCCGTGGCAGGCCGCGCGCGCGAGCAGCGCGTCCCGCAGGCGGTCCAGGGATTCTCCGCGGCCATGCGCTGCCAGCTCATCGGCGAGATCCACGAGCAGGGCGCCGAGACCGGCCTCGTCCAGCCTGGCGAGCGCGGGAGGAACGGCCTTGACCACCGCGCTGTTGGCGCCGAAGGAGTCCAGTTCGACGCCGATCGAGGCGAGCATGTCGATCGCTTCCAGGACGCGGGCCGTCGCGGCGGCGGCAAGCTGTACGATCTGCGGCACCAGCAGGGGCTGCACGGGGGCTTTGGCGGCGCCGCGCAGGCGCTGGTAGTTCACCCGTTCGTGCGCGGCGTGCTGGTCGACGAGCACCAGTCCCTGCGGGCCTTCGCAGACGAGGTAGGTGCGATGCAGCTGGCCGAGATATCGCAGCCCGCGGAAATATGCCGGGCGCACGACCAGGTCCGGCTGTGTCTCGCGCGAGGCGGCCACGTGCGCCGGCGGCATCCACCAGGTGGAGGGCATCCGGCTGCTGCCGTACCGCTCGATCGCTTCGGCGACGCGCTCGACCGGATCGCCCAGGGCGTACACGCGCCCGGGTTGGACGGCTTCCGTGGCGCCCTGGCGGCGCGGCATCCATTCGCCTCGCGCCAGCACGTGCGTGAGGCCGGAATGGATCGCGTCCCAGGCGGCTTTCGCATCGGCGAAGCGCACCTCGGCCTTCGCCGGATGGACGTTCACGTCCAGCTCCGCCGGCGGCACCTCGAGGAAGACGATCGCGCCGGGGTAGCGCCCGTGCGGCATCAGCTCGCCGTAGGCGCGCAGGACGGCGTGTGTGAGCGAGCGGTCGCGGATGGCGCGGCCATTCACGAACAGCCTGACGTTGCGAGCGCTGCCGTACTCGACGGCGGGCGATACCGCGAGCCCGTGGGCACGGACGGAGCGCGATGCGCCGGCGAACGGCACCAGCCGATTGCGCACTTCGCGCCCGAGCGCTTCCTCGGCCCGCCCGGGCAGCACGTCGGCCCCGGCGTGGAGCTGCGCGAGCGTCCGATCGCCTTCGCGAACCACGAACGTGACGTCCGGGCGAGGCAGGGCGAGCCGGAGCACGGCGTCGAGGCATTGCGCTTGCTCCGTCTGCGCTTTCTTGAGGAACTTGCGCCGGGCGGGGACGTTCCAGAACAGGTCGCGCACTTCGACCGTGGTGCCATGAGGCAAGCCGGCGCCGGAGATGCTGGCCGTCGAGCCACCCTCGACCTCGATTCGCGTGCCCTCCAGCGCTCCCGGCTCGCAGGTGAGCAGCGTGAAACGGCTGACCGCCGCCATGCTGGGGAGCGCTTCGCCGCGAAACCCGTAGCTGGAGATGGCGAAGAGATCGTCCTTGCGGCGCAGCTTGCTCGTAGCGTGACGCTGCAGGCTCAGCCCGGCATCCTCGCGCCCCATGCCGCTGCCGTCGTCGCGGACGCGCACCAGGCGGCGGCCGCCGTCCTGGAGGTCGGTCTCGATCCGCTTCGCGCCGGCATCGAGGGCGTTCTCGACCAGCTCCTTCACCACCGCAGCGGGGCGCTCGATCACCTCCCCGGCGGCGATCTGGTTCGCCAGCGTCGCATCGAGCACGTGGATCCGCGCCACCGGCACACAGTAGCAGGGCACGGCGTTCGATTGTCAGGGCATTCCGAGGTCGGGGCCGAGGGGGCGTCTTCCGGCCTTGCATCCCTCCGCCCGGGCGATCGCTTCCAGGTCGGCGTACGCGTGGTCGAGGTCCTCGTTCACCACCCAGTATTCGTAGCCTGCCTTGATGGCGAGGCCGATCTCGATCCGGGCCGCATGCAGCCGGCGCTTCACGGTGGCGTCGTCGTCGGTCGAGCGCGCGCGCAGGCGCCGCTCCAGCTCCGCCAGCGAGGGCGGCAGGATCAGCGCCCGTACCGCTTCCGGGTGCTGCTTCTTGATCGCCTGACCGCCCTGCACGTCGATGTCGAACACCACCAGGCTCGCGCCAGTGGCGATCGAGGTGCGCGGCGTTCCGTAATGATGGCCGTGCACCTGGGCCCACTCGAGGAACGCGCCTTCGGCGATCATCTGTTGGAAGCGCTCGCGGCTGACGAAGTGGTAATCGACCCCGTCCTTTTCGTCGCCGCGCGGCGGGCGCGTGGTGTAGCTGACGGAGAACTGCGCCCCCGGATGCGCCGCGACCAGCCGGCGCGCGAGGGTGGTCTTCCCCGTTCCTGATGGTGCGCTGAGGATGAGCAGGAGCGGCGTCATTCGACGTTCTGCACCTGCTCACGGATGCGCTCGAGCTCCGCCTTGAGCTCCACCACCGCCGCGGCGATGGCCGCGTGCTGCGATTTGGAGCCGATGGTGTTGATCTCGCGGTTCAGCTCCTGGACGAGGAACTCGAGCTTGCGTCCGGCGGGCGTTTCCGACCGGATGAGTCCCCGCGCCTGCGCCAGGTGGCTGGCGAGGCGCGTGAGCTCTTCGGCGACATCGGTTCGATCCGCGAACAGCGCCACTTCCTGCGCCAGGCGCGCCGGATCGAGCGGCACCCCGCGCGTCAGCTCGGCGATGCGCGCGGAGAGCCGCTCGCGCACTGCATCGACCTGCAAGGGCGCGAGACGGGACACCTCGCGCGCGCCCTTTTCCACGGTATCGAGCCGAGCAGAGAGATCGCGCGCCAGCGCTTCCCCTTCACGGCGCCGCATGGCGTCCAGCGCTTCGATGGCGGCAGCGACCGCCCGGTGCAGCGCGGACGCGGCTGCCTCGGCGTCAGGGGCCGGCTCGCCGAGCGAGATCACGCCTTCCATCGCCGCCAGGTCCTGCACCGTCGGCTCGCCGGCGAGACCGAGCGAGTCCTTCATCTCGCGCAGCGCCTTGGCATAGGCGGCCGCGAGGCCCAGATCGGCGCGCGGCGCCGAAGCGCGTCCAGCCGCGGTCTCGCGGCGGACGAACGCATCGATGACGCCGCGGCTGATGCGCGCCTTGATGCTCTTCACCAACTCGGGCTCGAGCGGCATGAGCTCCCGCGGCAGCCGCGCCTTCACCTCGCAGAACTTGGCGTTGACCGCGCGCAACTCTACGGAGACCGTCTCTCCGCCGGCCTCGCCGCGTCCCGCGCCGAAGCCGGTCATGGAGCGGATCAAGGAGTGTCCTCCCGAGACCGGGCAGGTTGTTCCGGAGGACGCGCCGTGTCAAGAAGACGCCCCGCGGCGGCCAGCAGCGGCGTCTCGTCGGCGGGCGCGACCACCGCTTCGAATCGCGGGCCCGGGTGTGCCCAGCGCAATCCGGCATCGTCGAGAAAGACTCCGATGACCGTGGCACCGCAAGCGACGGCGAGGTGCATCGGCCCGGTATCGTTGGTCACGACGAGGGCGGCGGCGCGGAAGGCGGCCGCGAGCTGATCGAGGTTCGTCGGTGGCGCAAGCTTGGCAGAGCCACCCGCCGCCGCGACCACTTCCCGGGCGATCCCGTCTTCGCCCGGGCCCCAGAACACCACCGATTCGAGGCCATGCGTCCCCTGCAGCTTCCTCGCGAACGAGGCGAATCCGGCCGGCGGCCAGCGGTGGTCCTGCTTGCGCGCGCCTGGATTGAGCGCGGCGTACCGCCCCGTCACCGGAGACGGTCCGCGCCCGAGCGCGGTCTCCATCGGCGCCGGAGAGAGCCGCAAGCCGAGCGGCGCCCCCAGCCGCAGCTTCGCCAGCACGTCCGGCGTTCCCGGGTCCGGAAGCGGCGCTATTCCGGCATAGACCAGCCGAGACGGCCCGCGGTCGGCGCCCACCACCCATCGCCGCGCCGCCCACCGCGAGAGCAGTGCCGAGGTGAGCGAGAACGCGTGCCAGTGCGCGGCGTCGATGACGACGTCGTACCGCGCGCGCAGGGCGCGCAGGAACCGGTAGTACCGCAGCGGGCCGGCGCGCTTTTCGAAACCGATCGCGCGCAGGTTCGGGAGCCCCTCGACGACGTGAGCACGCCGCGCCGCGACCAGCAGGTCTACGCGGGCTTGTGGGAGCGCTGCCTGCAGGGCGCGAACGAGGGGAAGGGTCAGCAGCGCGTTCCCGACGCGGTCGTCCGTGCGGACGACCAGGACCGTCCGGATCTGTTCCGGCGGCGGCGGCTTTTCCGGAAGCGGAAACAGCGCGTGCGCCATCCACGCGATCGCCCGCACCAGGGCCCCCGAAGAGGGATCCAGGCGGGGGTCCATCAGGCGAGCACTTCCCGGCAGACGGACGCCACCCGCTCGGCATCGAGGTCGTCGAGACAGCGGTGATGCCCGAGGGGGCACCGCTGCGAGCCGTGCACGGTGCAAGGCGAGCAGGAGAGCCCGAGAGACACGGCGCGCTCGCGCGGCCCGAACAGGTGGACGTCCGAGGGCGTGGGCCCGAACACCGCCACCGTCGGGATCCCGAGCGCGCGGGCGGCGTGGACGAGGCCGGTATCGCCGCCGACGGCGAGCGCGCACATGGAGAGGATGGCGAGGGCCTCCCCGACGGAATTGCCGGTGGTGTCGATGCAGTCGCCGGCCGCGCCCACTTCTCGCGCGAGCTCATGTTCGCGGGGTCCGCCGAGCAGCACCGGGCGAAAGCCGTTGGAAGCGAGCCTGCGCACCAGATCCGCGACGTGCCGCGCGGGCCAGATCTTCGTCGGCCATTCGGACCCGAGGCAGATGGCCGCGAACCTCTCCTGCCCGGACCGCCCGAGAGCCGAGCGCGCCGCGGCCAACCACTCCGCTCGGGGTACGAGCCGCATCGCGCCCGGCGCGGCGCGGAGGGCGACCGCCAGATCCGCCTCCCTGCGCAAAAACGCCTTCTCGCGCGTCAGCACGCGCGCGGTGTAGAGCAGCGAAGCGGGCCCGCCGGCGAATCCGACCACCTCCGGAATCCGCGCGAGCCGTGCGAGCAGCGCCGTGCGCATCGATCGATGCGGGAGCACCGCGAGCTGATACTGCCGCGTGGCGAGCCGCGCGGCGATACGGCGCAAACCGCGCAGACCGCGGTCGCGACCGCGCTTGTCATAGACGTGGACGTGCCCCACGCCCGGAAAAGCGAGCGCAACGTCGAGGCCGCGGGGCGCGACACAGGCGTCGATCGCCGCCGAGGAGAACCTTCGCGCCACCGCCGAGAACAGCGCCGAGGTGAAGACGGTGTCGCCGAGATATGCCGTCTGGACCAGCAGCACTCGCGCCGGCGGGTGCGCGGCGAGCCTGCCCGCGAGCGTCACGTCTGCAGCGGCTTCGCCTCGTCCACCAGCATGACGGGGATGTCGTCCTCGATCCGGTACACCAGCCTGCACGTCTTGCAAACGATCTCCTGCTTCTCTTCGCGGAACTCGAGCTCGCCCTTGCACTTCGGGCAGGCGAGGATCTCCTTGAGCTCCTTCGCGATGGGCATCGAGGCCTGGATATCACGAAAAACGCGACAGCTCCCAGAGACGGGCGTAGCGCCGGAACGCCTCGTACGCCCGCGCCCACGCCATCGCCGCGCCCGGGGCGCCGTCGAGAAAACCTAGGCGCAGCACGTATCCCCGCAAGAATCGCCAGAGCGGCCGCAGCGCGACCTCCCATGCCGAAGCGCGAGCCCCTTGCGCGTGCAGCATCCGCGCCGACTGCTCGCCGTACCGCTCCATCTTCAGCAGGCAGTCCTGGAGCGAATCGTACGTGTAGTGCAGGATCGGCGCGTCGAGGCGGCCGACCGGACCTTCCACGATCAGCTTCTCGTGGACGGTGCGGCCGGGGTCGTATCGGCAGGCCTCGCGCCGGAACAGGCGCACGTGGCGATCTGGCCAGAAGCCGCCGTGGCGGAGCCAGATGCCGCGAAAGTGGTTCCTGAACGGCAGCGAGTACGCCGAAGCGCCGCCGAAAGGCGCGCTGCGCAGCTCGGGCGAGGCCCGCTCGTCGGCGTCGATGGAGAGCACCCATTCGCCGCGCGCCTCCACTCGCGCGAACTCGTGCTGGCGAGCGAAGTCGTCGAAGGTCCGCTCCAGCACCCGCGCGCCGAGCGAGGCGGCGATCTCCCGCGTGCGGTCGCGCGAGCCGCCATCCACCACCAGGATCTCGTCGCAGAAGCCCTGTAGCGACGCGATACAGTCGCGCAGATCGCGCTCCTCGTCCTGCGCGATGATGGTCGCCGACAGCCGCGTCACAAGAGCGTCTTCAGCCTCGCGATCAGATCGCTGGTCGAGTGGTCCTTGGGATCGCCGGCGACGATGGTGCGGCCGCCGAAACTCGCGACCAGCTCGCGCTCGGGCACCGTCTCCGCCGTATAGTCCGTCCCCTTCACGTGCAGATCCGGCCGGAGCGCGTTGAGGAGCGCGGCCGCCGTCGGTTCGCCGAACAACACCACCCGGTCCACGCAGCGCAGAGCGGCGACGAGCTCCGCGCGCTCCTGCTGGGGAACGAATGGACGGCGCGGCCCCTTGAGGGCACGCACGGAAGCGTCGGTGTTCACCCCGACGATGAGAAAGCCCTCGCCCGCCGCCTGCTTCGCGCCCTCGAGGTACCGCAGGTGCCCGACGTGCAGCAGATCGAAGGCGCCGTTCGCGACCGCGACCAGCTTGCCGCGCCTGCGCGCCTCCTCGCGAAACGCCTGCGCCTCGGCGAGCGTGCAGATCACCTTCGCCCCCGCGAGGCCGCTCGCGGCGCCATGACGAGCGTCGGCTGCGCCACCTCGACGCGGGCGAGCTCCGCGCGCAGCTCTTCGGCGGAGACGGCTACGGTGCCTGGTTTCTCCACCTTGAGGGCGCCTGCGACGTTGGCGATCCGCATCGCCTGCACCGGATCTCCGCCGGCGGCGAAGGCGGCAGTGGCCGCGGCCATCACCGTATCGCCCGCGCCGGTCACGTCCACCGCATCCGCCGACCCGTGCACCGGAACCAGGGCGGTCGGCGCTCCAGGCCGGAGCAGCGCCATCCCGCTGCGGCCGCGTGTCACCAGCAGCGCCTGGGCGCGCAGCGACTTGAGCAACTCGCGCCCGGCTTCCTCGAGCGCGAGGGGGTCGTCGCCGATCGCGCGTCCGACCGATTGCTCCAGCTCGACCTCGTTCGGCTTGACCACGGTCACGCCGCGGTACTTTGCGAGCCCGTACCGGGCGTCGACGCAGACCGTGCGGCCCTGCCCCGCCAGCGTCCGCACCGCCTCGACCAAGGCGGGCGTGAGCAGGCCCAGGCCGTAGTCGGAGACCATGATCGCGTCGCACTTCCCGGCGGCCTGGGCCAGCGCCTTGACCAGCTTCTGCGCCAGCGCCGCCCCCGGCGCCGCAGGGCCGTCCCGGTCGATGCGCAGCATCTGTTGCCGCCGGGTGTTCTTGCCGCCGGCGAGCACGCGCGTCTTGGTGGAGGTGGGTCCGTCGACGCTGAAGATGGCCGAGTCGTCCGCGCCCGCGTCGACCAGTTGATTGCGCAGCCGGCGGCCGATCTCGTCGGCGCCGATCAGGCCGATCGCCTGCACCCGCGCTCCCAGGGCGCAGAGGTTCATGATCGCGTTCGCTCCGCAGCCCGGCTTCAACTCGGCGGACTCGTAGCGGACGATGAGCACCGGCGCCTCGCGGCTGATGCGCTCCGTCTCGCCGTACACGAACTCGTCCGCGACCAGATCGCCGACGGCGACGATGCGCGCGCGCGGGAAGCGGCCGAGGAGCTGCGCGAGGTCGGTGTTCATCGCGCGCTTCCTCTCACACTTTGTTCCGGTGGGCCAGATCCCAATGCCACTCGTTCAAGCGATCGATGCTGGCGTGAACGTTGACGTGGACCTGTACGAGGACGTGAACGTGAACGTGAACGTTGACGTGGACGTGAACGGCGACGGCGACGTGGCCGTGGGCGGCTGATTTGGCCAGCTTAGCCCGACGTCCACGGCCACGTCGCCGTCGCCGTCGCCGTCGCCGTCAACGATCACGTCAACGATCACGCTGACGATCACGCTGACGATGCACGCCAACGGTCGATTCCTCGGCATGGGGCTTGGCGCCGCTGGGCCGCGTCTTCCAACGCCGGTGGACCCAGAACCAGTGGTCGGGATGCTGCCGGATCTCCTCCTCTACAGCCCGTGTGACCTGCTGCGTGAGATCGACTACCGCGGCGTGGCCGGACAGCGCGGTGGTGAATGGGCCCCGGATGCGGATCAAGTGCCTGCCGTCCGCCTGCCGGATGGAGAAGGCCGCGATCAGCGGAGCCCCGCTCCGGAGCGCGAACACCGCCGCGGCGGGAGTGGTGCAGGCCTTCTCGCCGAAGAATTCGACGAAGATGCCCCGGCTCGGACGCATGTTCTGGTCGACGGCGATGGCGAGTGTCCCTCCGCGGCGCAGCACCGCCAGCGCCTCGCGGCTCGTTCCGCGCTCGGAGAGCTGGCCGACGCCCATGCGCGTCCGATCGGCCAGCAGCCAGCGCCCGAACGGATCGCGCAGCTGGCGGACGATGACCGAAAGCTTCAGCCCGCGCCGCACGCTCACCCGCGCGAGCAGCTCGAAATTCCCGAAGTGCGCGATGGCGCCGACGAGGCCGCGGCCCTGCGCGAGCCCGCGTTCCAGGATTTCCCAGCCCTCGGTCCGGACGGTCGCCAGGTCTTCATCGCGGAGCGGCAACAGGATCTCCGCCAGGCTGCGCCCGAGCTGGACGTAGCTGGCGCGGCCGATCTTCTTCCTCTGCGCATCGGTGAGGTCGGGAAACGCGCGGCGCAGCCCATCGCGGGCCACGGCACGGCGCAGGTGCAGGAGCCAGGCCAGCGCTCCGAGCCATTCACCTAGCCGCAGGAGCGCCGCCCTCACAGGATTGCCTCCAGCGCCCTGTCGAGAACGTCGGCGCCGCTGAGGAGGCGCACGTCGATGCGCACCGCAGCGATGCCGGCGGGATCGGCGATCCTCACCAGGTCCTTCTCGGTGGTGACGAGCAGTGCCCCCGCCGCAAGGCGGTGCAGCTGCGCGAGCTCGCGCTCTGTGAAGAGATGGTGATCGCGGAACCAGCGCGCGCCGGCGATCTCGCCGCCGAGCGCGCGCACGGTCCCGGCCAGGCTGTCCGGGCGCGCGATTCCCGCGAAGAGGAACACCCGCTTGCCGCGCAGGTCGGCTTCGGCGTCGTAGGTGCTCTCGACGGCAGGAAACGCGCGCAGCTCCGCGCTGCGCGGATCGCGCGGGAGCTCGCAGCGCGTCCACCAGACCAGACCGTGGAGCACCCGCCGCAGCGCCGCCACCGGCTCGCGCAGCGGCCCCGCCGGAAGCAGGCGTCCGTTCCCGAACGGGTTGGAGGCATCGGCGACGATCACGTCCAGGTCCCGGGCGAGGCCGTAATGCTGCAGCCCGTCGTCGAGCAGAAGCACGTCGGCGCCGCGCTGGATGGCCAGCTGCGCGAGCGCGGACCTTCGCGGGCCGACGAAGACCTTGCATCCGCGGCGCGCGAGCAGGAGGGGCTCGTCGCCGGCCGCCTCGACGATCGCCTCCGGGCCAACTTCGAGCGGTTCGCGCGAGCGCCGGCCGTAGCCGCGGCTGAGCACCGCGGGCTTGTAGCCTCGAGCGGCGAGACGCTGTGCCAGGTGCAGCGTCACCGGCGTCTTGCCGGCTCCCCCGACTGTGAGGTTGCCGATCGAGATCACCGGCACGCGCACCTTGAGCGGCCGCGAGGCGGCGCGATGGAGCGCCGCGCCAGCCGCGTACAGTGGAGTCAGCGCCTGCAGCGGCACCGACCATGCTGGAGGATCCGGACGCCACCAGAAGTTCACGGCAGCAGCTCCGCGATCAGCCTGGCATCGCGGGCCGATGCGCCGCGCACCGAGGACACCGCCTCCCGGGCCAGCTCGCCCAGCTTCCGGATCTCGTCCGGGCGCGCCAGCAGATCGCGCATCAGGCGCAGCAGAGCGATCGGATCCTTTACTTGCAGACCGCCCCGCCCGACCAGTACCTGCACGCTGTCCTGGAAGTTCTCCATGCGTGGCCCGAACAGCACCGGCTTTCCGCATGCCGCCGGCTCGAGGATGTTCTGCCCGCCGCGCCTTCCGAAGCTGCCGCCGACGAACACCACCGTCGCCAGCTGGTAGGCTCGCACCAGCTCTCCGATGGTGTCGAGGATGATCACCGGCTCCGCTCCGCCGGCGTGGGAACGGAGGCGCGCGCGCAGACCCATGGAGCGCGCCAAGGCGAGGACCCGCTGCGCGCGCTCGATGTACCGCGGCGCAATCAGCAGGCGCAGATCGCCGTACTCCTTCTGCAGGATCGAGAAGGTCCGCAAGAGGCCGCTCTCCTCCCCTTCGTGCGTCGATCCGCAGACCCAGAGCCGCTCGCTGCCGAGCGCGAGGGCCCGGCGCAGGGATGCGTCCTCCGCTGCCGGAACGCTGACGGCGAGCGCGTCGAACTTGGTGTTCCCGGTGACGTGCACGCGCTCGGGCGGCGCGCCGAGGAGCAACGCGCGCTCGGCCTCGTCCTCGGCGCGCATCATCAGGACGTCGAACTTCTGCAATAGGTTTCCGGTGAGGCGGAAGAGGAGCCGATAGCGCGGCACGTTGCGCGGGCCCAGCCGGCCGTTGGTCAGCGCCAGCTTGACTCCGGCCTGGAAAGCCGCCTCCACCAGCTGCGGCCACAGCTCGGTGTACTCGAGCACGAGCACGTCCGGCCGGACGGCTGCGATCGCCCGCCGGCAGGCGCCGGGCAGATCGTAGGGAAGGAACGTCACCAGCTCGGCCAGTCCCTGCGGGATGAGGCGCTGTCGGGCCATGGACGCGCCGGAGTCGGTGATCGCGGACACGATCACGCGCGCGTCCGGCCGCAGCGCCTTGAGCTCGCGGACGATCGGCACCAGGCCGAGGACGTCCCCCGCCGACGCGCCGTGCAGCCACACGCGCGGGCTGCCCTGCGCAGCCGGCGCGGGGTGGTACAGACCGAGCCGCAGCCGGATGCCCTGGCGCACGCGCGGGTGCAGCAACAGGAATGGCAGCATCAGCCAGAAGACGACGTACTCGATGGCGATCGCCGCCCAGGTCAAAAGCGGGTCCCCACGCACACGCCGGGCTCGAAGAGAAAGCGCGTCGCCGCGTTCGGGCCCGGCTTCGTGGCCAGCTCGATCGCCACTCCGGGGGACAGCTGCACCGGGCCGAGGTCGAAGGCGGCGGCGGTGCCGAAGCCCGCCGACAGCACCGGGGACCACTGCAGGACAGCTTGCGAGGTGGTGAGCCCGACGATCTTGTCGTGCCAGGCGCGGATCCAGTACGCGCGCAGGAACGGCGCCGCGGTGACGGCGAACAGCGGATTCACGCGGTAGGTGGCGATCACGGGCACCTCGATGCCGAT
>VBKQ01000525.1 GCA_005879505.1 Deltaproteobacteria bacterium | reverse complement strand
GGCAGGACGGCCTGTTTTCGAGGACTTGCGTTCGGCGCGCGGGTCCTACCGCCTCGGCCAGCCGGTCGACGTCCGGATGCTCGAGACCGGCGACGAGATCGATCTGGGAGGGTTCCTCCCCATCCGCTTCCGATTCGGCGAACAAGCGTAGGAACTTCAGGCGCCAAGCAGGCCGGGGAGGGGGCTTACCTTTTGGCTCGCTGGCGGTTCTGCCTTGGAGACGTATGGCTCACATTGCCCACAGGCTCCAGGCGTTCCTGTCGGGTGGCCTCCCCCCCGCCGAGCGGGACGAGGTCGACGCCCACCTCTCCGCCTGTCCGCAGTGCCGAGAGGAGCGGGATCTCCTCGCCGCCGCCGCTGCCCTGATCTCGCCGCTGCCTCCTCGCGAGCCGCGCGCCGGCTTCGCCGCGATGGTGGCGCTGAACGCGCGCGACCGCCACACGCCCTTCCACCGCTGGCTGCGCTGGTCGCTCGGGGGAGTAGCGGCGGCCGGCGTGGCGGCGGTGGTGGCCGCGATCCTGATTCCCGCGGCCCGGCCGCAGCGCAGCGAAGAGGTGCGGATCGCGCAGAGGCTCTCTCTGTTCGAGGACCTGGCGGTCGTGCAGCATCGCGAGGCGCTCGAGGATCTGGAGGTCGTCGCCGTTCTCCACACCCTGGAGGCGCGGCCGTGAAGCGCGCGCTTCTCATCGCCGTCGCGTTGCTCGCGGCCGCGCCCGCCCGCGCGCAACAGAGCGCCGAGGACCGCTTCCGCAGCTTGCCGCCCGAGAAGCAGGAGGAGCTGCGGCAGCGGTTCCGCGAGCTGCAGTCGCTGCCGCCCGAGGAGCGCGCGGAGCTGCGGCGCAACCTCGACCGGCTCGACTCCATGCCGCAGGGCGAGCGCGACGCCGTGATGGACAACTACCTCCGCTTCCAGCGGATGAGCCCGGACGAGCGCCGGCAGATCCTGCGGCAGTGGCAGGAGTTCCGCCGCCTGCCGCCGGAAAAGCGCGCCGAGCTGCGCCGTCTGCTTCGCCGGGTCATGGACGCCGAGCCGGGCGAGCGGAAACAACTGCTCGAGAACATGGGCCGCTGGGAACGGATGACGCCGCAGGAAAGGGAAGAGATGCGCCAGCGTTTCCGGGAGCGGCGCGAGCAGCGCCGGGAGGAACGTCAGGAACGCCGCGAGGAGCGAAAGGAGCGCCAGCAGGAGCGGCGTCAGGAGCGCCGCCAGGAGCGCCGCGGCGGAGGTTAGCTCCCGCAGCAGCCGCAGGAGCTTTCGGGTGAGCCTGAGGAACGGATTCGCATCGTGCGCGTGGTCTGGTCCATCGCGATCGTGCTCGCTGCCGCTGCGGCGCAGGAGCGCTCGCAGCCGCCTGAGGTGAGGCAGCAACCGGACGGCGGGGCCGCGACGGTTCCGCTTTCGAACGAGGACGCGGAGCTGGTGAAGGAGCTCGCCGTCATCGAGCGCCTCGAGCTGCTCAGGAACCTCGAGCTGTTCGAGGAGCAGAAGGAGGCAAAGAAGCCTCAGGAGCAGTAAGGGTGAGCCTGCCGCGGCGGAGCACTCTTTCCAGGTACTGCCCGGTATAGCTCTCCTTTGCCTGCCCCACCTGCTCCGGTGTGCCGGTCGCGACCAGCTGCCCGCCCTTGTCGCCGCCTTCCGGACCGACGTCGATGATCCAGTCGGCGCACTTGATGACGTCCAGGTTGTGCTCGATCACCAGCACGGTGTTGCCGGCGTCGACCAGCCGGTTGAGCACGCTGAGGAGCCGCTTGATGTCGTCGAAGTGGAGGCCGGTGGTGGGCTCGTCGAGCACGTACAGGGTGCGCCCGGTATCGGTGCGCGCCAGCTCGCGCGACAACTTGATCCGTTGCGCCTCGCCGCCGCTCAGGGTCGGCGAAGGCTGGCCGATCTTGATGATGTCGAGCACCTCGGCGATGTTCTTGCCCTTGAAGGTCACGCGAAGCGTGGCGTCGTTGAACCGCTTGCCACGGCACACCTCGCAGGGGACGTACACGTCCGCGAGGAAATGCATCTCCACCACCTTCAGCCCGTCCCCTTCGCAGGCCTCGCAGCGCCCGCCTTTCACGTTGAAGGAGAAACGGCCCGGCTCGTACCTGTAGGCGCGCGCTTCCGGCGTGCGGGCGAACACGTCGCGGATGCAGTCGAACACCTTGGTATAGGTGGCTGGATTGCTGCGCGGCGTGCGGCCGATGGGCTTCTGGTCGATCTCGATCACCTTGTCCAGGTGCTCGATGCCCGAGAGCGCCTTGTACGCGCCGGGCGCCTCGCGCGATCCGTAGATGGCCCTCGCCAGCGCCGGGTAGAGGATGCGGTTCACCAGCGTCGACTTGCCGGCGCCGGAGACGCCGGTCACCGCGACCAGGCAACCGAGCGGGATCTCCACGTCGATCTCCTTGAGGTTGTTCTCCGCCGCCCCGAGGAGCCTGACGCTCTTGCCGTTGCCCCGCCGCCGCTGAGCGGGAATCTCGATCCTGCGCCGCCCGGCGAGGTACGCGCCCGTCAGCGACCGCTCGTTCTTCATCACCTCTCGCGGGGAACCGGCAGCGACGATCTCGCCGCCGAGCTCGCCGGCGCCGGGCCCGAAGTCGACGATGAAGTCGGCCTCCTCCATCGTCTCCTCGTCGTGCTCCACGACGATGACGGAGTTGCCCAGGTCGCGCAGCCGCTTGAGCGTAGAGAGCAGCCTCACATTGTCGCGCTGGTGCAGGCCGATGGAGGGCTCGTCCAGGATGTAGATGACTCCGGTCAGCTCCGACCCCATCTGCGAGGCCAGCCGGATGCGCTGGGACTCGCCGCCGGAGAGCGACGGACCGGGGCGATCGAGCGTCAGGTACCCGAGGCCGACGTCGAGCAGGAACCGCAAGCGGTTGCCGATCTCCTTCAGCAGCTCGGATGCCACCACCTTGTCGCTTCCCTCCAGCGGCAGGGTGGAGATGAACTGCATCGCCTGCTCGATGGTCATCCGCGAGACCTGCACGATGCTCTTGCCCGCCACATCGCCCACGTCCCCGATCGTCACCGCGCGGCTTTCCGGGCGCAGGCGCTCGCCCTTGCAGGCGCTGCAGGGTTTGTCGCTGAAGTAGCGCAGGTAATGCTTGCGCATGCTCTCGGAGGTGGTCTCCTTGAAGCGCCGCATCAGCATCGGGATGATGCCTTCGAAGCTGGTCTTGTACGTGCCGGTGCGGCCGCCTTCGCTCCAGCGGATGCTCATGGTCTCGTCGCCGGAGCCGTAGAGCAGCAGGTTCTGGATCTCGCGCGGCAGGTCCTTCCAGGGCTTGTCCAGCGGTACCTTGAAGGAGCTGGAGAGCGACTCGATCATCCGGAACGTCCAGCCGCCTTGCTTCTCCAGCGCGTGGTTCCAGGGCTCGACCGCCCCGCCGCGGATGCTCCGCGACGGGTCGGGGACGATCAGGTCCGGATCCATCTCCGGCCGGGTGCCGAGACCGTTGCACTCGTGGCACATCCCGAGCGGGTTGTTGAAGGAGAAGCTGTGCGGCGCTAGCTCCGGGAAGCTGATGCCGTCCACCGGGCACGAGAGGTGCTCGCTGTAGATGCTCTGCGTCTCGCCGCCCCGCGGGAGCAGCGTGATGGCCTGGAGGACGCCCTTGCCTTCCTTGAGGGCCGTCTCCACCGAGTCGATGAGGCGGCGGGAGCCGTCGTCCTTCTTCACCACCAGGCGATCGACCACCACCGCAATGTCGTGCTTTCGCTTCTTGTCGAGCTCGATCTCCTCGTCGAGGTCGCGGATCACGCCGTCCACCCGGGCCCGGGCGAAACCGCGCTTGCGCGCGTCCGAGATCACGTCCTTGTGCTCGCCCTTGCGCTGCTCGATGAGCGGCGCCAGCAAGGTGAGCCTGGTGCCCTCGGGAAGCTTCGATAGCTCCTCCGCGATCTGCTGCGCGCTCTGCTTGCCCACCCGGCGCCCGCAGATCGTGCAGTGCTGCTTGCCCACCGCGGCGAAGAGCACGCGCAGGTAATCGTGGATCTCGGTGATGGTGCCGACGGTCGATCGCGGGTTGTTCGAGG
>VBKQ01000171.1:1547-11081 GCA_005879505.1 Deltaproteobacteria bacterium | reverse complement strand
TTCCACGGCAGCGTGGCCCCGAACGCGAGCAAGGCCCTGCCGGCGACGACCACGCAGCGCTGCGGGTCATACCCGGACGTCAATCCCCCCTCGCCCAGCGCGGCGAGCCGTGCTCTCTCGCCGGCCGTAGCTTCGCGCTCGATGACGTCTTCATGCGGTACGTACCACCGCGCCTGGAAGACGTGCTCGCCGTGGCCGCGCAGCTCGTCGATGAACGCCGCGCAGCCAGGTCCGAGCGCCGCAACACGGCGGTGCAGCACCCCCGCCCGCTCGTAGCCGCGATGCTCGCCGGCTGCGATCTCGAATCCCCCGCGATGCTCCAGGCGGCTGATGCGCGCCCGGGCCGTGTCCGGCAGCGCGAACAGCCGCCCCGGGACGATCCGGTTCTGCTCGAGTCCGTCGACCTGCACAGTGCTGTGTCCCGCGGTCCCCCGGCGGGCGTTCCTCTCCTGCGGGTCGCGCGCGTACACGTACGTGCCGCGGTCGGCGACGACGTCGAACGAGCCGAAGCTCAGCTCCACGGAGTTCTTGTCGTTGTGCGCGTGACCGCCGGTGCCTCCCTGCCCGTTCGGCCCCGCGCTCAGGCAGAGCCAGCCGTCGCCGCAGCGAAGCACCGCCACTCCAGCGTCCGCCAGCAGCACGCTTTCCGGCTGCGGCTCCGCCAGGAACGAGCGAGCCGCCGGGATCCACGTCCACTCCGGCGCACCGTGGTCGGAGAGGAACGACGCGTCCAACGCGCTGCGCGGCGCGAGCGGGAGCGCGCGGCAGGAGTCGAGGTCGCCGATCTGCGGCATCTCCCCGGAGGGCTTCAGCGTGGATGCCAGGCTGCGGAACAACCCGCGCACCGCTTGCTCGACGCGCTGCGGGACCGCCAGATCTGCGGTGCGCGCCGCCAGCGCTGCGGCGAGGAACATCTCCGCGCAAAGCCGCTGGTACCCGGTCGAGGACTCGAAGTGCGTGCCGTCGGCGCGGCACTGCCGCGGGATCTCGTCCCACAGCCTGCGCGCGAACAGATCGTGCCAGCGCCGCAGCTCGGGAAAGAGGGCGCCAACCACGACCAGGCCGGCGAGGTCCGCGGCATAGTGGTTGGTCCGGATGGCGCCGGTCTCCTCGAGGTGGCCGGCGACGTACGCGCAGTGCTCCTCGAGAAATTCGAGGAGGAAACCGGGATCGACCGCGTCCTGGACCAGCCCGTAGGTGAGCGCCACCGTCATCGCGCGCAGGCTGACCTCCATCGCGCACGCCCACTGCACGCCCATCCCTCTGGCGTTGGCCTCGCGAAACTGGCGCACGGTCTCCCCCCAGGCGCGCGCCCAGGATGGATCGCTGGTGAGCCGGAAGGCCTGTCCGAATCGCCAGAGTTGCGGCAGCCTCCCCACCTCCCACATCACCTTGGCGTCCGCGCCCCGCTGGAAGGCGTCGACGCGTTCTCCCGGGACCGACGGGTCGTATCGGACGGCGGGCACGAACGGGTCGCGGTGGTAGTCGATGGGGACGCCGCAGCGCTTGAGCTGGCCGAACAGCCGCAGCTCGCCCCCTAGCGCCGCCTGCGCCTCGCGCAGGATCTCATCCGCCGCATTCGCGGGTGACAACTCGTGCGCCAGCAGAGCCGGCCGCCGCTGGGCTGGCGCCAAGGCCCTGCGGCGATGGGGGACTTCGAAGAGGAATGGCTTTCCGCGCAGCAGCGCCCTTCGCGCCCGGACAGCCAGCGCGCGCACGATCTCGCGCGGCGGTATCGTCTGCGCCAGATAGCCGTAGTACTCCAGGTCCATCAGGCCGCCTTCTTGCGGGCGACCAGCGCGGCGCAGACGATCTCCTGCATCTCGGCGACGCGCGCTTCCCATCCTTCGCCCCTCACCTGCGCGGCCCGCACCTCGCTCGGACCCGGTCCCACGGCGATCGCGGCAGCGATCTCGCGCACCACGCCATCGACGTCCTTGCCGATGCGGCACACGCCGAGACGCTCGACTTCCGGGATCGCGGTGGACACCACCGGCAGGCCCGCCGCCAGGTATTCGCGGACCTTCAGCGGATTCGCGGCGAGCGTCAGCTCGTTCACCTTGAACGGCATCAAAGCGACGTCGAACGCCTTGGCGTACCCCGGCAGGTCCGCGTAGGGCTTGCGGCCGAGCACGCGGATGTTGTGCGCGCCGTCCAGCGGCTTCGTGTTCGTGTTGGTGTCGCCGAGCAGCACCACCGTTCCGCCGGAGAAGGCGTCCGCCACGTGGCGGATGAGCGGCAGATCGACCCAATCCGCGATCAGTCCCCAGAACCCGATGATCGGGCCGGGAGCGCCTTTCAGATCGTCCGGAATCGTCGTCGCCGCGGAGAATGCCCTGGCGAAATGCTCGAGGTCCACCCCGTGCTGGACCAGGTGGGCATTGGAGTTCACGCGCGCCTTGTCCGCGCGCAGATTCTCCGACGAGCAGAGCACCACGTCGCTCTTGAGCAGCAGCCGGCGCTCGAGCTCGCGGATCTCCTGCGCCGGAGCGTCGCTGAAGGCGCTGAACTCGTCGACGCAGTGGTAGACCACCAGCGATTCACCGAGGGTACCGGAGACCGGCGCCGAGCTGGGCAGAAAGCTCCAGGAGATCACGTCCTCGAAGCCAAGCTGCTGCATCGCGCGCTCGATCTGCACCTTGAGCAACGCCCCATTGGCCGCCCGGACCAGCTCGCTGCCGTAGAAGGGAATCGCGAGCGGCGTGAGCACCCAGATGTTCGGGTGGCGTTCGCGCAGGCCTTGCATAGCGCCGGACAGCTTCTTCAGCATCCGCTTCGCGTCACGGGCGGTGGCCGTCGGGCGTCGGTTTCCGATGCTGTTGACCCAGAGCACGCGGTTCTGCCGGGAGAGGATCCTCATGGCGTGCATCTTGGACAGCGGGTCGCCGTCCCAGTCGTTGGAGAAGCAGACGATGTCACGCCCCCGCAGTGCGCCCATCCCGGTTCCTGCCTTTCGCTGCGCAATCTGGACCGCCGGCGCGGGCGCACGGCCCACGCCCACCTCGAACCGCTTGCGCCAGAGCTCGAGGACCCAGAGCGCGTACAGCTCCTCCTTGCGGTCGGTCCTGCCCCGCAGGTGTTCGTCGAGCAGCCGGCGGACGGCCTTCTCCCCGAATCGCGCCCGCGCCAGCGAGTCCGCCGAGAGCAGGGCGTCGCGCACGGGGCCGTGGAGCTGCCTGCGGAACCAGTTGGCGACGGGCACGGTGAAGCCACGCTTGCCGGGAGCGGTGCATTCCGCCGGCAGCCGCTCGCGCGCGGCTTCCCGGAGCAGCCACTTCCCGACGCCGGAGCGGAGCTTCGCGCGGGCCGGAAGCCCCGCGGCCCACTCGATCAGGCGGTGGTCGAGGAAGGGCACCCGCAGCTCCTGCGAGGTGGCCATGGTCATCTTGTCCGCCTTCATCAGCAGATCGTCCGGCAGCCAGATGCGCCGGTCGAGCTCCAGCATCCGCTCGAGCGGGGGCAGCCCCTCGGTCTCTGCCCACTCCTGCGCGAGCCGCTTCACCAGCCGCTCGCTGACGCGCGCTGCGGGGAGCCCGGTGAGGCGGGCCTTCTCGTCGTCGGTGAAGGCCACCGACACGCCCCGGTAGCGCCGCTCGAGCGGCTGCGTGGCCCAGCGCAAGTACTTGCGCGCCTTGGGATGGCGCACGAACGGCAGCGCCGCCGCGGCCAGGGGAGAGACCGCCCTGAGCTGCTCCATCCAGAGCATCGTGCGGTAGACGGGATAGCCGGCGAGCACCTCGTCCGCGCCTTCGCCGGAGAGGACGACGATCACCTCTTCCCGCGCGCGCTTCGAGAGATAGTAGAGCGGCACGCAGGCCGCGTCCGCGATGGGCTCGTCCATGTGCCAGACGAGATCGGGCAGGAAGCGGTGGAAGTCTTCCGCGGTGACCACCACCTCGCGGTGCTCGGTGCCGAGAGCGCGAGCCACCCGGCGGGCCTGGTCCAGCTCGGAGCTGCCGTCGTCCGCGAGGTAGCCGACGGAGAATGACTTCACCCCGCCCTCGCCCCGCTCCCTGCGCAGATCGATCAGCTGCGCGGCGATGCAGCTCGAATCCAGGCCCCCGGAAAGGAAGACCCCGAGGGGCACGTCCGACATGAGCCTGGCCTCGGTGGCGTCCCTCAGGCGCGTCCAGAGCTCGCGCGCAAGCTCGTCGTCGGTGCGCGGATCGGTCTCGTCGGGGAACTCGCACTTCCAGTAGCGCCGGATCTTCAGCGCGCCGTCTTCGTATACCGCGCAGGAAGCGGGAGGCAGCTTCTGGATGCCGGCGAACATCGTCAGCGGCGCCGGCACGTACCGGGCGCTCAGGTAGAGGTCCAGGGCTTCGTCGTCCAGATCGCGGGGAACGGTCTCGTCGCAGAGCAGCGACTTGATCTCCGAGGCGAACAGCAGCCGCTCGCGGCCGAGATGGTAGTACAGCGGCTTCTTTCCCAGCCGGTCGCGGGCGAGGAAGAGGCGCTGTTTGCGCGCGTCCCAGATGGCGAACGCAAACATGCCGGCGAGCCGTTCGGGGAGCGCCTCGCCCCATTCCTCGTAGCCGTGCACCAGCACCTCGGTATCGCAGCGCGAGCGGAAGACGTGGCCCTTCGCGATCAGCTCTTCTCGCAGCCCGAGATGGTTGTAGATCTCGCCGTTGAAGGTGACGGTGAGGGTCCCGTCCTCGTTGTGCATCGGCTGGGCGCCATTCTGCGAAAGGTCGATGATCGAGAGGCGGCGGTGACCGAGCGCCGCCGGGCCGCTGCGGAAGTGCCCGCTCCCGTCGGGTCCCCGATGCGCGATGACCTCCGTCATCCGGCGCAGCAGCGTCTCGTCGGCGAGACGATCCTTGTCGCGATTCACGAAGCCGCTGATGCCGCACATGCAGTCACTCCGTAGAGCGAGAGAATCCTTTGCAGGCCGTCAGACGTGACCGCCGGCTGCTGCGCGCCGGTCTCCGCCGAGGAGGCGACCAGGGCCTCCGCCAGCGCGGCCGCGTCGCCCGGCGGGACCAACCGCACCTCTGCCGGACGGTGGCCGACGGAGGTGGCGACGACGCGCCGGCCGAGGGCCAGCGCTTCGCGCACGCTCACGGAATCTCCGTCCGCCAGCGTGGGCCGCACGAACACGTCGCAAGCGGCCATCAGCGCCAGCGCCTGCGGACGGTGCAGCTCGCCGAAGGCGTGCACCCCCGCGTCGCGCACGGAATCGCTGCCTGGACCGTAGAGCGCGAGCGCCGCATCCGGAAGCTTCACCCGGACCTCCGCGAACGCCCGCAAGAGGACCTCCTGGCCGTACTCGCGACGGGGCGCGGTCATCGCGCAGTAGAGCGGCGCCGCTTTCGCGCGCAGGCCGGCGAGCCCATCCGGCGGCGTACCCGGCTGGATGAATTCGTGCGAGAACGCCGGGACCACCTCGATGTCCCGGACGCCGCATCGGGCAAGCGCCTGGCGGATCGGCGCGCTCACCGCGATCACGCGGGCAAATTGGGCCAGCACGCTCCGCGCCATCGCCCCCCGCGCCGGATTCTCGAGCAGCCAGTCGGGGCCGAGACCTGAGTGGAGCGTGATCAGCGCGCCGCCGGAGAGCCGGCCCGCCGCCGCGCAGGCCTGGGCGAGCATCCACGACTTCGCATTCGCGCCGTTGGTATGGACGTGGACGCGGTAGCCGACCGCCGCGCGCGAGAAGAGCAGCGCGGAAAACCGCGGTACGCTCCCGGCGGGGATGACGCCCTGCGCCGGAAGCTGACCCTTGCCGATGTCCAGCACGAGACAGGTAGCGCCCCGCGCGCGCAGCGCACGGAAAAGTTCTTCCACATGCGTGGCGATCCCGCCGTTCGGAGGCGGATAGTCCCCCACGAGGAGAACGCGGGTATCTCGCGGCGGCGTCATGCTCGGGGCAATTGTGCAAATGTCAGGCCCGCTGCAGTCGTCTCGGAGCGGGAATGTAGATGCCCGTGTACGGCTGTGCCGGTACTCGGGAGATCGCCGCGTAGCACCGCGCCAGCTCCTGCGCGATGGCGCGCGGCGCCGTCAGCTCCAGCGCGGCTTTCTGCGCGTTCTCGCCCACCTTCTTGGCACCGGCCGGGTCATCGACCACCTGGGCCAGCCGGGCGGCGAGGGCCACCGGAGCGCGCGGCGGCACGAGCCATCCCGTGCGTCCCTCCCGGATCCAGGTCGGGTGCGATCCGATCGCCGTCGCCACCACGGGCGCACCCGCCGCGAGCGCCTCCGGAACCGGATCGGGCGAGCTGCCCGTCCGGCTGGGGGCGATCACGGCTGCCGCCCGGCCGAAAACCGAAGGGAGCTGCTCCAGGCAGACCGCGTGCACCACCACTCGGTTGGACATGCCGGCAGCCGCGGCCTGCTCCCGGAGCCGGGACGCCTCCACGCCTTGGCCGGAGATCAGCAGCTTCAATCGCGGACGCGTGCGCGCGAGCGAGAGGAACGCGAGCAGGAGATCCTGATGCCCGCGGTCGGGGCCGTCGCAGGGAGATGCGGCGACCACCCAGCGGATCGCCGGATCGAGCATCGGCGGAAAGACGGCGGCGGCACGGCGGTCCTCGTCGATGTCGAGGATGCTGCGGAGCACGCAGGTGGTGGGCGCGGGCGCGCCGGCAGCGAGCAGCGCCTCGCGCACCGCTGCGCCGCCGCAGAGCGTACGCGTGGCCAGACGCGCCGCACGCGCGGTGAGAGAGCCGAGATCGGCGCGGGAGACCTGCAGCAGGACGGGAATGTCGAGCAGCTTCGACACCAGCGTCGCTTTGAGGTGGCCCTCGCGGGCATGCACGACGGCAGGGCGCAGGCGATAGAGCTCCGCCGTCAGCTGCACGACGCTGTCGCCGGGCATTCCTTCCAACCGGTATCCGTGCTCGCGCAGCGACTCCGCGACGCCGCGGTCCACCGAACCCACGAACGCGATCTTCCGGACCAGGTTCCGCATCTCGCCTCCCACGACGACGTCCCGGCAAGGGAGCGCCCGCTTGGGAAGGTGGGGAGCAGGGGCGGCGCGGGCAACTGCTCGGTGGCGCATGGCGTCGATGTCCGCGGCGTCTCCCCGCCGCGCAGAGCGCGAGGAACGGGCGCGGCCCGGCAACCGCCAACCCCGAGATCAGCACAGCGGGAACGCACGCCGCGAGCGAAGCGCAGGCGATCACCGCGAGTTGTCCCCAGGGCAGCACCTCGCGCCAGGCGAGCGAGAGCTCCCGGCGGACCCGGTCCAGCATCACCAGCCGCACCGCCGACTCGGCGAGCGCGTGGCCTGTGATCGCCCCCACCATGCCGAAGAGATTCAGCCCGATGAGCACCGCGGGAACGGTGAGCAGCAGCCGTCCGAGGAAAGCGCGGAACAAGTACCTGGTGTGACCCATCGCGCGCAGTGCCCCGTCGAGCGGGAGCGCCGCCAGCGGCGTCACCAGGATGGCGACGCGGAAGATGGGAACGCTCGGGTCGTAGACGTGCGTGAAGAGCGCGGGGATGAACAACGGCGCCGCCGCGACCATCCCGGCGGTGAAGGGGAAGAACACCGCCGCGAGACGGAGATTCGCGTCGTGGAAGAGCAGGGCGCGGTCTTCGGGGGCGCCGGGCTGCGCGAAACGGACCTGCAGGATGTCGCTGATGGGCGCATAGAGCAGGTTGACGATCGGCAGCTGGAAGCAGCCCTGCGCGTAGATGGCGAAGGTGGCCGCATCCACGCTCCAGCCGACCGCCCATTGGTGGAACGTCCGCTGCGGAATCTCGAGCAATATGGCGGCCCCGAACGGCAGCGCGTACGCGAGCTGCTCGCGCAGGAGCGTCCAGTCGATCTGCGGACGGCCGCGGCGGAAGAAGAACCAGCACTGCAGCCCGAACCGCACCGCGCCGTGCAGGACGTAAGCCCAGAAGAACCCGTGCAGCCCGAGCCCCAGCAGGAGTGGGACGACGCTCGCGCCCACCCGCACGGCGTCGGAGAGAAAGATGATCCACGCCGCCGTGCGCACGCGGCCTTCCGCGGTCAGCGAGATTTCCAGAGGCGCGGCGGCGATCATCAGCCAGGTCATCAACGCCATCGGGAGGGCGAACGTGGCCAGCTCCGGATTGGCGAACTGGCGCGCGACGAGGAAACGGCTGCCGTAGAGCGCGGCGGCGCAGACTGCGCCCAGGCTGACGAGGGCGATGGACGCCTGCGTCAGCCAGGCGGACTCGCGACCGTCCTTGCGGGGAAGGAAATAGTAGAGGCTCTGCGCCAGCCCGAGCTGGAGCATGAAATAGGCGGTGGTGACCACCAGCCAGACCTGCTTGTAGGTGCCGAACTCGGCCTGCGGTAACAGGCGGGTGAGGATGAGCGGCAGCGCGAATCCTACGACCGCCGCGCCGGCGCGGCCCAGCATCAGTGGCCCGGCCTGTTTGAGAATCCCTCCGGGCCTGGCCATTCCTAACCGTGCGCGGAGATGCCCTGCTCCGCGTCCGCCCTCCCGGCGGTGCCGAAGTTCGTCGGCCGCGCGCCCATCACCGGCTTCTGCACCGCGAGCATCCCGAACGTGTCGTCGAACTGGCAGGCGATCAGCGGCTTCGAATAGAGGCCGAGCACCCCCGCGGACGAGCCCTCCCAGAGCACCTTGCGCTTGAGCGCAAACGGGTCCACGCCCGGGGCGTTCGGCATGTCCTCGGTGGTCACCGCGCTGATGAAGCCCTCCGCCTTGAGCGCCTGCGCGACGCCGGCGCTGTAGTACCCGTTGCAATAGGCGAAGTGCTTGACCGGCTTCTTCAAGCCTTTCTCCAGCGCCGCCTTGCACTGCGCGATCTCGCGTCGGGCGTCGTCGAGGCGCTGGTTGGTCAACACCGTATGCTCGGCGGTATGCGCTCCGGTGACGATGCCCTGAGCGTCCATCTCCCGCAGCATCTCCCAGCTCATGGGCAGCTCGCCTTCCTGCGGCCGCCAGGAGGAGAGGCCGAGGCGATCCTCCAGCGCATCGGCGAGCTTCAGCAGACCGGGAGTGGGACGGCGCGCGATCAGGCGCTCCAAGGCGACCTGCGGCTCTGCGTTTCCCTCGAAGGCGTCGATCAGCCAGCGCTCGCCGGGATTGCCGACGCCCACGGCCATGGGCCCTATGCCGCGGGCCTGCATCCGGCGCAGCGCCGCGAAGAGGCGGTCGTGGCCGAGTCGCCGTTCGGTGCCGACGAAGGCGGAAGGAACGTAGACGACGCCCGGGATGCGCAGATCGCGCATCACCGGGAACGCGTGCCGGTAGACGTCGCGGTAGCCATCGTCGAAAGTGACCACCGCCACGTCGCGCGCGGCCTGCCGGGTTCCGTCGAGCACGGAGAGGGCATCGTCGAGCGAGACCACCTCATGGCTCTCTTGAAGCACCTCGAGATGGCTCCGGAACGTCCTCTGTTCGATGTTCAGCGTGTGCAGCGAGCGCTTGGCCTCCTGCGCGAAGTCGGCCACCACCCGGTGGTAGCTGAGGATCAGGACCCGTCGCCCTCCGACCGCCCGGCGCTGGACGGCCGAGAGAAGCTCGCGCGCCCCCGAATAGTGCAGTGCCAGCGCCGCGGCTCCCTTGCCGACACGGCGCGCCA
>VBKQ01000171.1:0-1537 GCA_005879505.1 Deltaproteobacteria bacterium | reverse complement strand
GCGCGGAGGATTCGCCGGACCTTGCGCAACGCGCCCAGTGCGCGCCGCGGCAGGGCCGCCTTCACTGCCTCTCGCGCGAATATCTTGCCGCCCAGCGCGGCCCGGGCGGCGCGGCCGCGTGCACCGCGCCAGAGGCGCACCTGGATGGTCCAGCGCTCAGCGCGCGACCATTCCGTCTTGTAGCCTTCATCCCCGCGGAGGAAGTCGAACTCGTGCACCCCTTGCGCGAACGAGTCCTGCACCGTGCGCGCGAGCAGCACCAGCCCGACCGACTTGCAAGCCCAGCGCGGCTCGTAACCGGACTGGTAGTAGTAGAACTTCCCGCGATGCACGACGCCGTAGACGGAAGCGACCGGCCGCCGCGCCGCGTACAGCGTGTACATGCGCAGCATCCCCGCCTCGGCCAGCCGCTGCGAAGCCTCGCGATGGAAGTCGTCGTGCCGCGCGTCGGTGAGGCCGTCGGAGCCTCCTTCCACCGCCCAGCGGGCGCGGTGGAGCTGCAGGAACTCCTCGGTTGCCTTCAACGCCTCCTCCGCGGTGCGCGCGCAGCTCACGGAGACGCCGGGCTGGCGGTAGAGCCATTTCTCGCGCCGGCGCAGGTTCTCCCGGCGGCCGAGCCCCTGCAGATATTGCTCCCAGGTGCCGGACAGCGGGATGTAGGGGCAGACGAACCGGACGCGGCCGTCGCGCACCACGGAATTGGTCGCGCGGCCCGGGGGCAGACGCTGCGCGAGCTGCATCGCGGTGAAGCCGTCGCGCAGGAGGCCGTCGAGATCGCAGACGTCCCAGGGCAGCTCCATCAGCTTCGCCAGGCAATGCTCGAGGACTTCGCGCTCGCGCCCGGGGTCCGCCAGCACGTCGAGGTAGTCGCACCCCGTGTCTCCGTCGCCGAGGAAGGCGAGGCGGCGCACGCCGATCCCGCCCAGGCGCACCCGCTCGATGAAGAGCGGCAGAAGCCCGATCAGCCGTCCGGACTCGCGCACGCACAAGGTGGCGAGCTCGCGGCCCTCGCCGAACTGGTTCCACCAGGGGAGGAGCCATTCGGGCCCGAGGAACATGGTGCCGGCGCGCGCTCTCTCGTTCAGGGCCCGCCATTCGTCGACGCCAGGGGCGCCGACTCGCGTCTCGATCGGCGCAACCTCGATCATCGGCGCCTCGCTCACCGGAGCAGCTCCCGGACGCCGCTCGCGACGTGCTCCGCATCGGCAGGAGAGAGGTCCTGGTGCACCGGCAGCTCGAGGATGTGCTCGCGCAAACGATCCACTTCGGGGAAGAGGCCGGCGGGAACGGCAGGGTGGCGCACGCGCCAGAAGTCAACGGTCTCCACGCCGCGGGCCAGCAGACGGGCCATGGCCCCGGCCTTGTCCTCGATCGCCATCGGGTAGAAGAGCGGGCAGACGCCCGGCTTCAGCTCGCCGGTGACGGGCGGGGCGACGTCCCGCAGCATCGCATAGAGCAGGAAGTAGTTCCGCCGCCGGCGTTCCACGATGGAGGCGGTGTCCTGGTTGCGCAGCACCAGGTGGCTCGCCGCGCTCAT
>VBKQ01000170.1 GCA_005879505.1 Deltaproteobacteria bacterium | reverse complement strand
TACCTCGAGGGCTGCACCGCGCCCATGCGCGACAAGAACCAGCTCCACGCCGCCGTGGTCGAGCTCGTCGCTCTCGACGACGCGCAGATCAAGTACTCCACGGTCCAGAACTGGTACCCGGGCGACGCCGAAGGCCGCGGCGGCATCTACAACTTCGTGACCAAGCGCGGCGCTTGCCGGGGAAAGCGGTCGAAGATCTCCTGGACCCAGGTGGAGACCGGTTCGGCGATCACCTGGAAGTACCCGAGCGTCATCCTGCAGGGCGACGATTCGGTCGGCGAGTTCCACTCGGTGGCGCTGACCAACAATCGCCAGCAGGCCGACACCGGCACCAAGATGATCCACATCGGCAAGAACACCCGCAGCACCATCCTCTCCAAGGGGATCTCCGCCGGGCACGGGCAGAACACCTACCGGGGCCTGGTGCGGATCCAGAAGAGCGCGGCGGGCTCCCGCAACCACACGCAGTGCGACTCGCTCTTGATCGGCAGCCGCTGCGGGGCGCACACCATGCCCTATATCGAGGTGAAGAACACCTCCTCCACGGTGGAGCACGAGGCTTCCACCTCGAAGATCGGCGAGGACCAGCTCTTCTACTGCACGCAGCGGGGCATCTCGGCCGAGGACGCGGTCTCGATGATCGTCAACGGCTTCTGCCGCGTGGTCTTCAAGGAGCTCCCGATGGAGTTCGCCGTGGAGGCGCAGAAGCTGCTCAGCGTGAGCCTGGAAGGGAGCATCGCATGACCGGGCCGATGCTCCGCATCCGGAACCTGCGCGCCAGGGTGGCCGACAAGGAGATCCTCCGCGGCATCGATCTCGAGGTAGGCGCCGGCGAGGTGCACGCCATCATGGGTCCCAACGGCTCGGGCAAGAGCACGCTCGCGCAGGTGCTCGCGGGCCGCGACACGTACTCGGTCACCGGGGGCGAGGTCCTCTATCAGGGACAGGATCTGCTCGCGCTCCCGCCGGAGGAGCGCGCGGTGGCCGGCGTCTTCATGGCCTTTCAGTACCCGGTGGAGATCCCCGGCGTCGGCAACCTGTACTTCCTCCGGACCGCGCTCAACGCGATCCGCAAGCGCCGGGGCGAGGAGGAGCTGGACGCGATGGATTTCCTCGCCTTCGCCCGGGAGAAGATGAAGTTGGTGGCGATGGACGAGAGCTTCACCGGCCGCTCCGTGAACGAGGGATTCTCGGGCGGCGAGAAGAAGCGCAACGAGATCTTCCAGATGGCGGTGCTCGACCCGCGGCTCGCCATCCTCGACGAGACCGACTCCGGCCTGGACATCGACGCGCTGCGGATCGTGGCGAACGGCGTGAACAGCCTGCGCAGCCCGGATCGCGCGATGATCGTCATCACCCACTACCAGCGGCTCCTCGAGTATGTCGTTCCCGACCGCGTGCACGTGATGGACAACGGGCGCATCGTGCGGTCCGGCGACCGGCAGCTCGCGCTGGAGCTGGAGGAGAAGGGCTACGCGCTGGTGCAGGAGCAGCCGGCCGCGCGGGCTCGAGGGGAAGCGAGGTGATGACGCCGCTCGATCGCAGCTTGCGGGAGGGTTTCTCGCTCCTGCGCCAGCGCAGCGGTGTCGATCCGATGCCCGCGCTCCGCGAGGCCGCCTTCGCGCGCTTCGCCGAGCTGGGTCTTCCCACGACCGAGAGCGAGGACTGGAAGTACACCAGCCTTGCCGCGCTCGCGCAGATGCGCCTCGAGCCGGCGGAGGCGAAGGCGGACATTGACGAGGAGCTGCTGCGCGGCCTCTGGAGTCCTCCCGCCGATGGCTCCATCCAGGTGGTGTTCGTCGACGGCCATCACCGGCCGGAGCTGTCTTCGCCCGCCTGGGGCTCCGGCGGGTCGTTCGTCGGCAGCCTGCGGGCGGGGCTGGCGCGGAATCGGGATCTCGTCGCCTGCGAGCTGGCCCGCCATGCCGACTTCCGTCGAGACGCGCTGACCGCGCTCAACACGGCGTTCATCGAGGACGGGGCCTTCATCCACCTGCCAGCGGGCGCCGTGCTGCAGTCGCCCATCCATCTCCTCTTCCTTTCCACGGTTTCTCGCGGGGCAACGCTCTCGCATCCCCGCAACCTGATCGTCGCTGGCCGGGGAAGCGAGGCGACCGTGGTCGAGACCTACGCGGGCCCGTCCGAGGCGACCTACTTCACCAATGCGGTGACCGAGGTGGTCCTGGATGAAGGCGCCCGCCTCCACCACTACAAGCTGCAACAGGAGAGCGAGCGCGCCTTCCACATCGCGCTGCTTCAAGTGAGCCACGGCCGGGACAGCCGCTTCACCTCGCACTCGCTCGCCCTCGGCGCCGCCCTGGCCCGCAACGACGTGCGGGCCCTCTTCGCGGCCGAAGGGAGCGAGTGCACGCTGAACGGGCTGTACATGGCGGCCGGCAAGCAGCACCTGGACAACCGCACGCTCATCGATCACAAGAGCCCGCGCTGCACCAGCCGCGAGCTCTACAAGGGCGTGCTCGACGGAAATTCGCGCGGCGTGTTCAGCGGCCGGGTCCTGGTGCGGGAAGACGCGCAGAAGACCGATGCCCGCCAGATCAACAAGAACCTGGTCGTTTCCGAGGGCGCGGTCGTCGATACCAAGCCGCAGCTGGAGATCTTCGCCGACGACGTGAAGTGCGCGCACGGCGCCGCCGTCGGTGAGCTCGATGAGGACGCGCTCTTCTACCTGAGGTCGCGCGGACTCGGGCGCGAGGCGGCGAGGAGCCTGCTCACCTACGCCTTCGCCAGCGAGATGGTGAACCTGATTCCGCTCGCGCCCCTGCGCGCGCGCGTCCGGGAGCTCGTCACCTCGAGATTGCCGGACCGGGAAAGCCTGAGGGAGGTTGCATGACGGCGCTCGCCCAACGATCGCTCTCCGCGCCGGGCCTGGACGTCGAGAAGGTCAGGAAGGACTTTCCCATCCTCGGGCAAGAGGTCAGGGGCAAGCCGCTCGTCTATCTCGACAGCGCCGCCACCAGCCAGAAGCCGCGCGCCGTGATCGATGCGGTGGCCCGGTACTACCTGCAGGACAACGCCAACGTGCACCGCGGCGTGCACCTTCTCTCCGAGCGGGCGACGAAAGAATACGAGGGCGCCCGCGAGAAGGTGAGGCGGTTCATCAACGCCGCGCGCGCCGAGGAGATCATCTTCGTCCGCGGGACCACCGAGGCCATCAATCTGGTGGCGCAGACGTACGGCAGGACCCGGGTGCGCGCCGGCGACGAGGTCCTCATCACCGAGATGGAGCACCACTCGGACATCGTCCCCTGGCAATTGCTTTGTGAGGAGAAGGGCGCGGTCCTGCGCGTGGCGCCGATCGACGACGACGGCCAGCTTCTGGTCGACGAGCTCCAGCGCATGCTCGGGCCGCGCACGCGGCTTCTCGCCCTCGCGCACGTCTCGAACACCCTCGGCACCATCAATCCCGCGCGCCGCATCGTCGAGATCGCGCACCGGCAAGGGATTCCGGTTCTCCTGGACGGGGCGCAGGCCGCCCCTCATTTCCCGATCGACGTCCGCGCGCTGGACTGCGACTTCTACGCGTTCTCGGGGCACAAGCTCTTCGGGCCTACCGGCATCGGCGTCCTCTACGGAAGATCGGAGCTGCTGGAGGAGATGCCTCCCTGGCAGGGCGGCGGCGACATGATCAGCTCGGTCACCTTCGAGAAGACCACCTGGAACAAGCTGCCCCACAAGTTCGAGGCGGGCACGCCCGACATCGCCGGAGCGATCGGCCTCGGCGCTGCCATCGATTACGTGGGCGCGCTGGGATTTGCAGCCATCGCAGCGCACGAGCACGATCTCCTCACCTACGCTACGGAGGCGGTGCGCGAGGTGCCCGGCCTGCGGCTCATCGGCACCGCGAAGGAGAAAGCGAGCGTACTCTCCTTCGTGCTCGGGGACGTCCATCCTCACGACGTCGGCACCATCCTCGACCAGGAAGGGATCGCCATCCGCACCGGCCACCACTGCACCCAGCCGCTGATGCGGCGGCTCGGGGTGCCGGCCACCGCGCGCGCTTCGTTCGCATTCTACAACCTCCGCTCGGACGTGGACGCGCTCGTCGCGGGATTGCACAAGGTCCAGGAGATCTTCCGGTGAACCACGAGCTGCGCGATCTCTACCAGGAGGTCGTCATCGACCACAGCCGCAAGCCGCGCAACTTCCACCGGCCGCAGGGGGCCAACCGGAGCGCCGAAGGGATGAACCCGCTCTGCGGCGACGAGATCAAGGTCTACCTCAAGCTGGCGGGAGACGTGATCGAGGAGATCGGATTCCAACGTTCATCTCGAGGAGCTGGGAAAGCTCGCCGCTCTGTCGGGCGTCTGGGAGTTTCCTGCCCGGGTGAAGTGCGCCAGTCTCGCCTGGCACACGATGCGCTCTGCGCTCGACGGAGCGGGTACGCGCGTTTCGACCGAGTGAGGTTCCAGGATGGCGAGCAATCTTCCGGTGGTCCAGGTCATCGAGACGTCCCCGCAGGGGGGCGGACCGATCGCGCTCGCGCGCGATTGCGAAGCGACGAGGATCCCGAGCGGGGCCCCCGCGCGGCTTGCCGCGGGCACGCGCGTGGAGATCGCGCAGTCGTTGGGCGGCCAGTTCACGGTCACGACCGATGACGGCGGCCTCTTTCGCATCGCCGGGAAAGACGCCGACGCGCTCGGGCAGCAGCCTGCGGCGGCTGCGGCCGCGACCGCGGAGGGGCCCTTCGACGAACAGCGGGTCTGGGAGCAACTGAAGACGGTGTTCGATCCGGAGATCCCGGTCAATCTCGTGGACCTCGGCCTCATTTATCGCTGCGAAGCCGTGCCGCTTCCCGAGGGCCACCGCGTCGAGGTCGACATGTCCATGACCGCTCCGGGCTGCGGAATGGGGGACGTCCTCAGGGAGGACGTCCGGCGCAAGATCCAGGGCCTCCCTGGGGTCCGGGAGGTGCGCGTCGAAGTCGTGTGGGATCCTCCTTGGGACCCGAGCCGCATGTCCGACGCAGCCCGCCTCCAACTCGGCTGGATGTGATCTACTTGAGGACGTCGCGGACCCAGGTCCAGACGGCGACCGTGGACGGGAACCCGAGGGTGCTAGCCGCGAGCGCGACCGTCTGCTCGATCGATGCGGCGTCGATCCCGGACTGAAGCGCCTTGCGGACCGCGGAGTGCACCGCGCCTTCGCGCATTGCGCCGATGGAGACGCCGAGCTTCACCAGCAGTTGCGTCCTCTCGTCGAGCGGGCCAGACGCGGAAGCGTCGCGCGTCAGGTCCCACGCCTCCGCCAGCTTTGGAAAGCGGGCCTTGAACTCGTAGTACGTCTTGGGCGCACCCTTGTTGTTGCTCATCTCAACCTCCACAGCTGCCGCCCGCCAGTGTGGCCTGGCCGTTCCTGAATGGCACGAATTGCGTATGGCGTCTCCGGTGGGCAATATCCCGTCCGCGGCGGCGAGGCGACGATGGAAATCTCATGGCGGCGGGATGTCGAGGCGGTCCTTTCCGAGGCGCAGGCCCGGGGGAAGCACGTCCTGCTCGATTTCAGCGCGGCCCCGGCCTGAGGGGGCTGCGCTCGGCTGGATGCCGAGGTCTATCCGGATGAGCGCGTGGCCGGCTTCGTCAGTGAGCATTTCTTGCCGGCGCGCATCCACGTACGGGAACAGAAAGCCGACTGGGATCGGTACAGCGCACGTTTCGGCGTGCAGTGGACGCCGACCATCCTGATCGTCGACCCATCGGGGACGGAGCGCCACCGGATCGAGGGCTTCCTGCCGGTCGAGGAATTCCTCGCCCAGCTCGTGCTCGGGCTCGGCCGCTCAGAACGATGCGACGGCGCTCGGCGCCACCGCCGAGGCCTTCGCGCGGCAATACCCGGACAGCATCTGGGCAAAGAAAGCGTCGGTCTGGAAGAAATAGCGATCGCGGTGCCGCAGTCACCGACCACCCGGCCACGCTGTCCGTGAGCAGCGGCCGCGGCGAGGTGGCTCACGCGGCGGTATACACCTTGTTCTACGAGGCAGCCGCCGGCGCAGCGACCGGCCGGATGGGCGGATTGCGCCGGGCGTTGTCCATCCACCGGCGCGATTGCCGCAGGAAATGCTCCTGGCTGCGCACGGCGCCCTCCGTCCGCTGAGCCCTCGAGTACGTGCCGTCGGGCGCGAGCCGCCGCGCCTTGACGCCATCGGCCAGGGACACCCCCAGGATGTCGTTCAGCAGACGGCTGCGGAGCGCCGGGTCGTCGATGGGGAACATCACCTCGATGCGCCGGGTGAAGTTTCGCGGCATCCAGTCCGCCGAGGAGACGAGCACCTCGGCGCGCTCGCTCGAGCCGAAGCTGAAGATCCGGCTGTGCTCGAGGAAGCGGTCCACGACGCTCACCACCCGGATGTTCTCCGAAACGCCGGGAATGCCGGGCCGCAGACAGCAGATGCCGCGCACCAGGAGATCGATCTGCACTCCGGCCGCGCTCGCGGAATAGAGGCCGCGAATCACAGCCGGATCGACCAGCGAGTTCATCTTCGCCACGATTCGCGCAGGCTCGCCCGCGCGGGCCCGCTGCGCTTCGCGCTCGATGAGCGCGAGAATGCGCTCCTGCAACCCGAAGGGCGCCACCGCGAATCGCTTCCACTGCGGCGGCTCGGCATAACCCGTCAAGAGATTGAAGAGGGCCGAGGCGTCGTCGGCCAGCTCTTGCCGCGCCGAGAAGATCGACACGTCGGTGTACTGCCGGGCGGTATTCGGATTGTAGTTTCCGGTGCCCAGGTGGACGTAGCGGCGGATGCGATCCTCGCGCCGGACCACCAGCGCGATCTTGCAGTGCGTCTTCAGGCCGATCAGGCCGTAGACGACATGCACGCCGGCGTCTTCGAGCCGGCGGGCCCAGGCGATGTTGTTCGCTTCGTCGAAGCGCGCTTTGATCTCCACCAGGACCGTGACTTGCTTTCCGTTCTCCGCGGCGCGCGAGAGCGCCTGGACGAAGGGACTGTCGCCGCTCGTGCGGTAGAGCGTTTGCTTGATGGCGAGCACCTTCGGATCTTCCGCCGCCTCCTGGATGAAGCGGACGACGGGATCGAACGACTCGTAGGGGTGATGCAGCACGATGTCGCGGGCCGCGATCGCCAGGCACATCGACGACGCTTCCTGCAGCTCGGGGGGGACCAACGGCTGCAGGAGGTCGACGCGCAGCTCGGGGCGCGGGTCGGCATCCACGAACCCAAGGAGATCCGCCGGCTGCAACGGAAAGCGCACGCGGTAGATGTCCTGCTCGGCGAGCTTGAGCGCGCCCGCCAGCGCCTGGGCCAGCTCGGCGGGAGCGTCGCCAGCCAGCTCGAGGCGGACGGCCGCCCCGCGGTCGCGGCGCCGCAGCTCGTCTTTGACGGTATTGAGGAGGTCCTCGGATTCCTCCTCGTCGATGTCGAGGTCCCAGTTGCGCGTCACGCGGAAGGCTGTGGCCTGCTTGACCGCGTACCCAGGGAACAGATCGCCAGCAAACGCGCCGATGATGTCCTCGAGCAGCGCGAATGCCTGCCCTGAGGCAGCCGGAATCCGCACCAGCCGCTCGAGAACCGCCGGCACCTGGACCACCGCCAGGCTGGTATCCCGCGGATCCTTGCGGCGGCGACGCCCTTCCCTCCGCAGCAGCACGGCGACGTTGATCGACTTGTTGCGCAGGTGGGGAAAGGGATGGCCGGGATCGACCGCCAGAGGGGTGAGCGCGGGAAAGACGTTCTGGGCGAAATGCGCCCGTGCAGCGGTCCGCTGCTGTGCGTCAAAGGTGTCCGGGGCGAGCAGATGCAAACTCTGCCGCTGCAGGCAGGGAAGGATGTCGCGCGCCCAGATGCCGTGCTGCTCTTCCGTCATGGCGTGCACGTGCGCGCTGATGGCTGCAAGTTGCTCGTTGGGCAACATGCCGTCCGCTGCCGTCTCGTTCACGCCGCCCAACTGTTGCTGCTTGAGGCCCGCGACGCGGACCATGAAGAACTCGTCGAGGTTCGACGAGACGATGGCGAGGAACTTGAGCCGCTCGAAAATGGGCAGCGAGGCATCGGCCGCCTCTTCGAGCACGCGCGAGTTGAACTGCAGCCACGATAGCTCACGGTTCAGGAACAGGTGAGGGTCGTGAAGCTCGGGGATCCGGCGCGCCCCTTGCTCGGCGGCGGATGCCGCCTCGCGTTGGTTTGGGGGGATGGAGACTTGCATGGCCGGATCCATATGTAACCCTCCCGACACGCGTCCGGGATGGGGCCGCATATCCGATGCGTAGCCCCCCGAATGTGACAATCATGTCACAGGGGCGGGACGGATATAGAAACCGGTCCAAAGTCCGGTGACTTTGCCAGGGAAGGCGATAGAGTGCGCGCCCGGTGCCGACCGAGCGGAGGTTCCGAGTGCTGGCGGCCATCGACGTCGGCTCGAACGCCGTCCGTCTCAAGGTCGCACGGCTGCTGCCCGATTCTTCACTCGAGACGTTGCACGAGGAGCGCGATCCCGTCCGGCCGGGGGAGGGGGTGTTCACCACCGGACGTCTCGACAAGGAGGTCGTCGAGCGGCTGCTCTCCACCCTCCGCCGGTACGCGGCGCTCTGCCGCAGGTATCAAGCGCGGGTCCGGGCGGTCGCGACCAGCGCGCTACGCGAGGCATCCAACGGCTCTGAGGTCGCCCGGCGGATCCGCGAGCGCGCGGCTTTGCCTCTGGAGATCATCTCGGGCCGCGAGGAGGCCCGCCTGATCTGCCTGGGCGTTCTGCACGGTTCGCCGCCGCAGGCGCGCGGGACGGTCATCGACATCGGCGGTGGCTCCACCGAAGTCATCACCGCCCTCGGCGAGCACCCGAAGAACCTCTGGAGCGTTCCCGTGGGAGCGGTGCGGCTCACCGACGTCTTCTCGGCTTCGGGCAGCGTTCCGCA
The DNA here is from genome assembly GCA_005879505.1 of Deltaproteobacteria bacterium. GTDB lineage: Bacteria > Myxococcota > Myxococcia > Myxococcales > 40CM-4-68-19 > 40CM-4-68-19. The sequence continues at coordinate 8,900 of VBKQ01000170.1, read as the reverse complement.
GCGCAAGCTCGCCCTCATGCGGGCGTTCGTGCGCGAGGCGTTCGATTCGCTGCCCAGGGATCCCACCGTCTTCGGCCGCGCGCTGGGAAGCTCGGGAACCATCAACGCGGTCGTGGGCTACGCCGCGCGCCAGGGAAAGGCGGCCACGCGGGATGAGGTGGGCCAGGCGACCGAGGAGCTCGCGGCAATGCCCGTGCACGAGCGGCGCCAACGGTTCGACGCGCGCAGGGCAGAGATCATCGTGGCCGGCGCGGTCATCCTCGAGTGCGCCATGCAGCACCTGCGGCTCACCAGCGTCTACGGCGTGAACCGCGGCTTGCGCGACGGGGTCCTGATCGATCTCCTCCGCCGCAGCCGCGGCGTTCCGGCGGACGAATCTCTGGCGGACGCCGCGATGTCCATCGCCCGCCGATTCGGCGTCGATACCCGGCATGCCGGACAGGTCGCCCGGCTCGCGCTCGAGCTGTTCGACCGCGCGCCGGCCCTGCACCGGGTGCCGCCATCGGCGCGGCCCTTGCTCGAGGCCGCCGCTTTGCTCCACGACATCGGGAGCGCGATCAGCGCGCAAGCGCACCACAAGCACTCCTGCTACCTGATCCAGAACGCGGACCTTCCCGTCCTTTCCGCCCGCGAGCGCGACGTCTGCGCGCGCATCGCGCGGTACCACCGGCGCAGCCACCCGGATCCCGCTCACGCCGGCATGGACGGCCTCACCGCGCGGGAGGCGATGATCGTCCGCAAACTTTCCACGATTCTTCGCGTAGCGGACGCGCTCGACCGCAGCCATCATCAGCCCGTGAGGTCGATGGCGATCTCGGTCCGTCCCCGCGTCCTGTCCATCCAATTGCGACACCGCGATCCGGTCGATCTGGAGCTGTGGGACGTCGATCGGGAATCGACTCTCTTCCGCCGCGTCTTCCGCAGGCGGCTCGAGATCCACGGCAAAGCCTCGATCAACGGGAGCGCGGCACGACGGGCAAGGTGAGCGATCCATGGCCAAGACCCGCCTCCTCCTCGATCAGGTGACCGCGCTGGAGCGGTACGAGGCCGTGGTCCCGGAAAAGGATGCGGTACACGAGATGCGCGTAGCCGCGCGGCGGCTCCGGGCAGTGCTGCGGCTCTTGCAACTTCGGAAGCTCGACCCAAAGGTGAAAGCCTTGCAGGACGCGCTGGGTGAAGTGCGCGATCTGCAGCTCCAGATCGATTGGCTCCAGGGCCGCGATGCCGCTCTGGGCCGTTCGCGCCGGGCGAGATTGCGCAAGGCCGAGGAGGCGCTCCGGCGGGAGCTGCGCACGTGGCACTCGCGCACCCTGCCTGCGATCCTCGAGGCGATCGCGGGCTCATCGAGCCCGACGTCGCGAACGCTTTCGAAAGTGCTGCACAAGCGCCTCAATCGGCTGCAGGAGCGCATGCAGCGGGCCCGGACCCGGCCCACGCCCGCGTCGCTCCACCGCCTGCGGATCTCGGCGAAGCAGGTCCGATACCTGCTCGAGGTGGCGCACGACTCCCTGCCCGCGAAGGTGATGCGCCTGCAGTCGGACCTGAAAACGCTGCAGACGGTGCTCGGAGAGTTGCACGACGTCGACGTGCGGATCGGCCTGGTGAGCGCAAAGCCGGGGCTCTTGCGTGAGCAGGAAGAAGCGCGCAAGCGGCTGAGCAAGATCGCCGAGGCGCAGCTCGCGCGCTGGCACAAGCAGCATCTCGTGCAGCGCGTCGACGGCGCGCTTCGCTGACGCGTTTCAGCCGAGGATCAGCCACGAATCGCCGAACTCATGCGACAGATACCCACGCTCCTCCGCCCAGGCGCTGGCCCGCGCCAGCACCTCGTCCGAGGCGAAGGCGCGCAGCAGCGCGTAGTGGCTGCCCCCCTTCTCGTGGACGCCGGTGAGCAGTCCGTCGGCAACACGCCTCCGGTAGCCGGGTCCGAGCAGCAGATCGGTCTCTCCCGCACACGCCGTTAGCGCGCCGCCGTTCAGCGCTGCCGCTCCTTCCAGCGCGCGCACCGCGCTGGTGCCGACGGCCACCACGCGGCCCTGCGTCTCGCGCGTCCTCGCGACGGCCTGCGCCGTGCCCGCGGGGACCTCGAAGCGCTCCGCCAACGGCAACGCGGCATCGAGCGCCGCGTCGCCGGTCGCGGACAGGCCTGCTGCGTGCGTCACCGAGGCGAGTTGGACGCCCCGATCACGGAGCGCGAGCAGCAGCTCCCATCGCAGCGGCCGGCCCGCGGAGGGCATCTCCGCTGCCCAGGGCCGCGACGCGTACGCGACCTGCACGTGCCACAGCTCGAGCGGACCGTCCGTGTGCGAATACTGTACCGGGCGCCCGGTGCGATAGAAGGCCGACCAGAGCGCGGTCCCCGACCGATCGAAGCGCAGCTCGACCAGCCTCGCCGACAATGGCGCCACCCGCTCGACCGTCGCCGAGAGCTGGCCGAAGTCGATCTTGCTACCCCCGGGCAGGAGCGGCGGCGGCGCGCGGTGCTCGGTCGGAGTCCGCCAGTCCGCTCCGTCGAAGAGAACGGCGCGGAAGGCGCCGGTCTGCAGCTCCCCGAGAAGCCGCACCTCGATCGGCGTTTCATCGGGAGCGAGTCCCCGCAGAGAACCTGGCATCGTCGCCGCCTCGTTGACGACCAGCAGATCACCCGGGCGAAGGATGGCGGCCAGGTCGCCGATGCGCGCGTCGCGCAGCGCGCCAGTTCGCGGATGGACGTGGAGGAGCCGCTCTTGAAGAGCATCCTCGCGCGGCCAGCGCGCCGGGATCACGGCGGCACCACCACGCGCGCGCCGCTTTCGATGCGCTCACAGTCGGCGATCATCCTGGCGATCCGGCGCGCTACGTCTTCTGGGCGCGCCAGCCGGGTGCGATCGGCGTCAGGCATCGCCGCCGCGTGCATCGCGGTATCCATCTCGCCGGGATCGACCGAGAAGAAGCGCACCTGTGGCAGCTCCGCCGCCCAGGAGCGATTCAGATGATCGAGCGCCGCCTTCGACACGCCGTACCCGCCCCAACGCGGATATGCGGCGATGGCGGCGTCGGAGCTGAGGTGCACCACCACGCCGGATCCGTGCAGGGCCATGGCGCCGGCGATGATCCGGGTGAGCCGGAACGGACCGACGAGATTGGTCTCCAGCACCCGGGCGAGGTCCTCGCACTCGGTGTCCAGGAGCAGCCGCAGAGGGGTGGGTCCGAGCGTGCTGGCGTTGTGGACCAGGATCTCGATCGGACCGACGACCGCGGCCGCAGCGCCGGCGATCCCGTGGACGGCGCGTTTGTCTGCCACGTCGGCCGCGAGCGCGTGCGCATCGCCCCCCTCGGCCCGGATCCGCGCCGCCACCGACTCCAACTCCTCCACCCCGCGCGCAACCAGCGCGACGCGTGCCCCCGCCCGCGCCAGCTCCGCCGCCAGCGCCGCTCCCAGCCCTTTGCTCGCGCCCGTGATCAAGGCGCCCCGGCCTTTCAGCTCCATGGAGGACAGCCTAACCCGGCATGCTTCTGGATTGGCTCCCGTGACAATTGGTTGGCAGAAAGCTACTCTGTTGGCATGAACGTCGATGGCCTGGCCGGCCACCTGGCGGCCAACGTCAGGCAACTCCGCGACGCCCGCGGCATGACGCAGCAGCAGATGGCGCGCGTGTCGGGTCTGCCGCGGGCGACCTGGGCGAACCTCGAGTCGGGGAGCGCCAATCCCACCCTGGGGGTGTTGCACCGCGTCGCCGCCGCGTTGCAGGTGTCCTTGGAAGAGCTCCTCGCGGCGCCCCGCGCCGCATCCCGATTCCATCCCAGGGGCTCGCTCCCGGAACGCACACGCACAGATGTGATGGTCCGGCAACTGCTGCCAGATCCGATCCCCGGCGCCGAGATCGCCAGGATGGAGTTTTCCCCGTTCGCCCGGCTGACGGGCATTCCGCACACGCCCGGCACCCGCGAATATCTGACCTGCGAGTCCGGCCGCATCGAGCTGGTAGTCGCCGGGGAGAAATGGCTGCTCCAACCGGGCGACGTCGTCTCGTTCCGGGCGGATCAGCGCCACTCCTACGCCAATCCCCTGCGCGCGACCGCCGTGGGGTATTCGGTGGTCCTGCTCGCGCCGATCGCCTCGCGCTGATCGCCCGCGCAGGTTCGGATCGGCGCAGGCGTTCTGTCGGCGAGTGTGCATGTCCGCGCTGCGTCCGCTTACCACCCGTGGGACGGGTGCACATCCCCGGCGGCGGAGGTCCAATCGCATGCTCACGGCAGCAAAGTTCGAGAAGACGGTGGTGCGCGTCGAAGGGGCATTCGATGCGCTCGCGGCGGCACGACTGCAGATCGAGATCGCGCTGTGCCGCGCGAAAGACATTTCCGTGGATCTGGGCGACGCCACGGGATCGAGCTCGACGGAGCCGGCGAGATCGTGCGCGCGAGAGCGATACCGTAATCTGCGTGGTACTCTTCTGCCGCGGAGACCTCCAATGCGGCTCCTGGCAGTAGAGCTGGCCTTTGCCCTGTTCATGACCGCGTTCGCGAGCAGTGCCCGCGGTGGCGGACATACGGGCAGCGGGCGCGGCGCTGCGGGACCTGGCGGCAAGGCCGGAAACAGCGGATTTGGTTGTCCGTCCGGGGGGCGGGCCCATTCTTCTGGCTCATCGATCCGTGAGCTCGACACGTACCGGCGGGATGCATTCCAGCGGCGCAATCCCTGTCCGTCGACGGGGAAGACGTACGGACAGTGCCCGGGCTACGTGGTGCGCGACGTCGCGCCGGAGCACCGCGGCGGCGCTTGGACGATGCGGTGGATGACGACCGAGGAAGCCGAGAAGTCGCCGGCGGAGAGCTACTAGCTCACTTTGCGTAGACCTGGGGATCGAGCTTCTCCAGATATCTCTCCGGGGTCTGAAGTGGAACGAAGCCGTAGCGCGCGTACAGGCGGTGCGCGTCGCGCGTGACCAGGCTCCAGCGGCGAAGTCCCTGCAGATCGGGATGCGCCAGGACGCACTCCATCAGCCACTTCGACAAGCCACGTCCCCGGTGCGAGGGAAGCACGAAGACGTCGGCCAGATAGGCATACGTCGCCCGGTCGGTCACGCAGCGAGCGAATCCCACTTGCGCATCGCCTTCGTAGACGCCGAAACAGAGCGAGCCGCGCAGGCTTCTTTCGACCACCGCGCGCGGGATTCCGGCCGCCCAGTAGGAGCCGCGCAGAAACGAGTGAATGAGCTCGACGTCGAGCAGAGCGATGTCATCGCTTACGCGGAATTCGTCTCGCCGCAGGTCCATCCCGCCGCGGATGATAGCGGCGCACGAGCGCGGCGAAAGGGTCAGCGACCGGCCGATGCTCGAGCGATCTGTGCCGGTGTCGGGTGGCTGCTTCATGTTCGTCGTGACGCGCCGCGACTGACTGCCGCCTTGCGTCCCCGGCAGGGCGGACGACTGCCGGGGTGGCGTACAGATCCAGACCGCCATTCCACCAACGGGTGCAAGAGCGGGTAGCTACGGGCATACTCGTGCCATGAGCGAACAGGTTCTCCCGAACGGCCCGGGTCTTGCGAGCGCGCCGGAGATGGTCGTAGCCGATTTCCAACCTCGATGGTTGTGGAAGACGAAATCGGTCGTTCACGTCATCATCTTCTCCCTCTTCGTGACCCTGCTCTGGCGGGCGGGCTATCCCGCCTGGCGGACCTCGGCCATCGCCGTGCTTCTCTTCGCCAATTGGCTGCGAAACCTTGTCTTCAAGCACCACGTCATTCCCGTCCGTGCGGTACAGGAGCCGGTCTGTTGTACCCGCCCGAGCACCACCGCCTGGCTCATCGGTCTGGCTTCGCAGTTCGTCATGGTCGGCCTGAGCGGCGGGCTGCGCAGCCCCTTTCTCGTCGGCACCCTCGGTCCCCTCTCCAGCATGCTCGTCGTCTATGGCTGGTCGAGGGAAACGAAGATGGCCATGCGCATCGTCTTCGTCGGCGCAGCGTCGCTGATCCTGCTTCCCACCCGCTGGCTCGGCCCCAGCGTTCCCGAGCCGTACTTCTCGCAGCTCGCCGGCCTGGCGCTCTTTTCCGTCGCCTTCTTCCAGACCGCCTACTTGATCGCGATGACCCGGGCCCTGAACGAGAGCCACTCCCGCATCGATCGCGCCCGGGAGCAGATGGCGCAGGAAGCGCTCGCCCGGGCGAGGGAGCTGGAGCACATGAGCGCGCAGCTCTCGCACGAGTTGAAGAACCCGCTCGGCGCCATCAAGGCGCTGGTGCAGCTCGCCAGGCGCGAAGCCTGCGAGGATCAGTCGCGCGAGCGGCTGGAGGTCGCGGAGAACGAGGTGGAGCGGATGAACTCCATCCTCCAGGAGTATCTCTCGTTCTCGCGCCCGCTCGACAAGCTCCGGCGCGAGCGGTGCTCCCTCGGCGCGCTTGCGGACGAGGTGCTCGGGATCGTTGGCGCGCAGGCCGCCACCGCCGGCGTGGCGATCCGCCGGGCCGGCGAAGCGCTGGTGGAGGTGGATCCGCGCCGGCTGCGCGAGGCGCTCTTCAACCTGGTCACCAACGCCCTCGACGCGACCGGGAGCGGCGGCAAGGTGGAGGTGAGGATCGCGCAGCGCGCGGGCCAGGCGCAGGTCGAGGTGCGCGACTCCGGCCGCGGCATGCCGCCCGAGGTGCTGGAGCGCGTCGGCACTCCCTTCTTCACCACCCGCGAACAGGGAACGGGCCTGGGCGTGGCGATGGCGCGGGCCGCCTTCAGGCAGCATGGAGGCTCGCTCGAGTATCGGAGCGAGGAGGGGCGCGGCACGACCGTCGTTGGCGTCCTTCCGCTGCAGCAGGAGAGGACCGTTGGCGCGCCTTCTGTTGGTTGACGACGAACCAGGGATGCTGTTCGCCCTGAAGGAACTGACCAAGCAGCGCCGGCACGAGGCGGTCCTGGCGCGGTCGGGGCCGGAGGCGCTCGCGCACCTCGAGGGCGTGGATGCCGTGGTGACCGATTACGCGATGCCGGAGATGGACGGCGTGCAGCTCTTGCAGGCCATCCGCGAGCGCGACGAGTCTCTGCCCGTGATCCTTCTTACCGCCCACGGCTCGGAGCGCATCGCGGTGCGCGCGATGAAGACCGGCGCCTACGAGTACGTCACCAAGCCCTTCGACATCGAGGAGATGGGGCTGGTCATCGACCGCGCCCTGGAAGCGCGCGCGCTGCGCATGCAGAACCGCCGGCTGACGGCGGAGAAGGCGATCGGGCGCAGCATCGTGGGCGACTCGGCGGTGATGCGCCGGCTGACCGACGCGGTCGCGCGCGTGGCACCGCGCGATATCACCGTGCTGGTGAGGGGCGACACCGGGACGGGCAAGGAGCTGGTGGCTGCGCTCATCCACGCGGAGAGCAGGCGCGCAAAGGAGCCGTTCGTGCGCTTCAACTGCGCGGCCATTCCCGGCGAGCTGGCGGAGGCCGAGCTTTTCGGGCACACGCGCGGGGCGTTCACCGGCGCGACGCAAGCGCGCCGCGGCTTCTTCGCCGAGGCGGACGGAGGGACGCTGGTGCTCGACGAGGTCAGCGAGCTCCCCCTTCCCGTCCAGGCCAAGCTCCTGCGCGCGCTGCAGGAAGGCGAGATCCAGCCGGTCGGCGCGGGACGGATCGAGCACGTCGACGTGCGTGTCATCGCTTGCACGAATCGCGATCTGGCGACGGATGCGCGCGAGGGCCGCTTTCGCGAGGACCTCTACTACCGGCTGGCCGTGGTGGAGCTCGTCGTGCCGCCGCTGCACGAGCATCGAGAGGACATCCCCGCCTTGGCGATCGAGTTCGCCCGCCGCTACGCCGAGCGATTCGGAGTCGAAGGCGCCCGACTTTCCCCCGCGCTCCTGGAAGCGCTGCGCCTCGCGGATTGGCCGGGTAACGTGCGACAACTGGAGAATGCCGTGGCGCGGCTCGTCGCGCTCAGCTCCGGCGGCGAGATCGGCCCGCAGGCGCTGAACGCAGTGCCCCCCGCCCCGCCGGTGGACGCGCAGGGGCCGCGGCCGCAGGAAGAAATGGCCCTCTGGGAGCGGCTCGACGCTTTCGAGCGGGAGCAGATCGAGCACGCGCTGGCGGCGACCGGCGGCAACCAGTCGGAGGCCGCGCGGCGGCTCCGGATCAGCCGCAGCGCGTTCGTCGACCGCCTGAAGAAATACGGGATCAAGGGCTGACGCGCCCTGCCATCTGATCGGGACTGCGCCAGGAGCCGCTGCGGCGTCACCTCCTGCAATTTGCACTGCCGGCGTCTGCAATCTGCACTGCCGGATCCGACGACAATTTGTCCGGTTCTCCGTCAAGCAGAGACGGGGCTTTTCCTCGCGCCATCAGGTTGGCGCGCCACGTGCACGGTCGGCCTGAACGAGAAAGAGAGGCAAGATGAAGAGCATGTGCGAAGCGAGCGGGGAGATCGGGACATTGCGAGATGCCGCGCCGTTGCGGGCCGCGATGCTCGGCGAGCGTTCCGACGAAGTCCTTGCGCAGTGCTCGCGCGCCGGCGAGGGAGCTGCCTTCGTCGAGCTCGCGCTCCGGCACTGGAACGGCGTCAATCGCATGGTACGGAACATGCTGGTGTCCGATGCGGCCGAAGCAGCGGAAGCGACATTTAGGTCTGCCCTCGGCTCCGCTCAGACATTTTCGGATGGTGTGCCCTTCCGGATCTTGCTCTATCGCGCTGCTATCGGAATCGCCTTGGCCCGGCTGCGCTCGGCTGCGGAGCGGACGAGATCTGCAGCACCCGCGTTCCTGACGGACCGGATTCGAGAGGTGCTCGGTCGCTTGAACGCGATGGATCGCGCCTGCTACGTGCTCCGGGACGTCGAGGGGCTCACCTACGAGGAGGCCTCGTTCGTCCTGCGCACCTCGCCGGAGATCGTCCGCGAACGCTCGCACCGCGCTCGCCTGGCGCTGACCGTCTCGCTCGACGCACGGCCAGC
>VBKQ01000524.1 GCA_005879505.1 Deltaproteobacteria bacterium | reverse complement strand
ACTTGGCCAGCGGGGCCGGCACCACCTTGTCCCAGCCCTCCTTGTTGGCGACGCTGGAGAGGTCGCCGAGCAGGCCCTCGTCGGCGTAGTCGCGGATGGTGAACCCCAGCATCTGCATGGCGTCCGGGGGGTTCCCGGCCGCCACCCGCGCGCGCAGCACCGTCCGCGCCTGCTCGCCGCCGCCGCCGGCGATGGGGCTGTCCTTCCAGGCGTAGCCGCGCTTCTGCATATCTTCCTTCAGCACGTTCAGCGCGGCTGCCTCACCACCTGAGGTCCACCAGTGGACCACCTCCACTGCCTGCTCCTCTGCCCGGGCGAGCTGAACGCCGAACAGCGCCATCACCGCCACGACGATTCTCATCTTCATGTCTCGAGACCCCCGAATCTGGGTAAGTACCGCAAGAGTGGACACGACGTCGACCGCGAAGACCGCCGGTGCGCTTCTCGAACGAGGCCCACCACGACTCCCGGCACCGCCGGCCGGGCGGCTCTAGGTCGGGTTCTGCAGACCTTTATCACCGTCGGTCCAATACCGTCTGCACCCTATGGCTGTCGTCGCAGCGCTGGCGACCGCGGAAACTGGCCACTATGAGGACGAGAATGAACATCCGTAGGCCCGGCGCGACGAGACCGCGCAGCAACTCGTCCCGCTAGGTTCGTCCTTTGTCGCTCCGGAGGGGTCAGCGAGCCTCCTCGCCGGCTCCTCACCGACCCCAACCTCCTCACAGACCCAACCTCCCTATCGACTCCCGCTCGGAACTCGCGAATCAACGTAGTTTGGGCGGCCGAGGGCTGGACCCCGGGAACACTTGAACGAGAATGAGCGCTGGAGCCCTGAGTTGCCCGAAAGAGAGCAGCGTGGATTTCGCAAACGAGCATCCGGTAGTGCTGGCCCTCTGGATCTTGATCCCCGCCGCGATCATCATCGTCGGCCTGCTCGCCGATCGGCGCCGACGCCGCATCCATGCGAGCGGCTCGAGTGAGGAGAGCGCGCCGACAACAACGAGCCGCCCGCAGCCGACGAGCGCCTTTCCGGTCGAGCTGCCGGACCCGGACTGGAGCAGCCCGGACACCGGCGGCAGCCTCGGCTTCGATACCAACTTCGGTAGCAGCGACACCGGCGGGGACTTCTCTGGCGGCGGTGGCGGCGAGAGCGGCGGCGGTGGAGCGAGCGGAGAGACATGAGCCGGGCAGGCATTGGTCCGGCCGCGCCGCCGCAATGACGGACGGCTTTGGCCATGTCATCGCCTCAGCTGAAGTACGGAGTCGGGCTGACTGCCGCCGGGGCTCGTTCCTGAGTAGGTTGTCACCATGCCAAACCCGAGCGACCCGACGCGTCCGAGCGAGCCACCTCGGCCGCCGCCATTCGAGCCGGTGAGACCGCAGCCGTCCCCAATGCCACAACCGCAGCCGATGCCCCAGCCGCAGCCGCCTCCGACGCCAGGGACACCGCCACGTGAACCCCCACAGGGGAAGAAGTAGCTCTCGACGCGATCAGCGGCGCCGCTGGGCAAACCGCTCACATCGAGCGCAGTAGCCCTCGCTCAGAGCGACGCGCCGGCGGCGGTCCGTATCTCAGATGGGGGCCGATCGCGGGTCGTTCGATCCGCCCGACCGCGAGTCCGACGGCGACCAGTGTGGCTCGCCGAAGCTGTAGCGCCGACCGCAGCGTCGACACCAACAGAAGTGCCTCGGGAAGCGCGGTCGCTCCTGGCGCTGGTAGAGCAGCGCGCCGCGACAGGCGCGGCAAAGCAGGGCGCAGTCGTACAGTGGTTCGGGCAGGACCTCGTCCAGGGCAACCGGCAACGGATCCATTCCAACGATATCTACGCCTGCGGGCTGACGCGCGCAGGTCCCGCGCGCAAAGGCGAGGACGTAACCCTGCCCGAGATGGCAGCCCGCATCGATGACCGCAGCCAGCTCCTCAGGAGTCTCGATGCATTCAGCCACCACCATGGCCTCGAGATCGTTGCACAAGGTCACGAGCGCTCGGACAAGCGTGAAGCGCCGCGAACCCGCTCGTAAACCGGTGATCAACTCACGGTCCAACTTGACGACTCGTGGCTTGAGGTCGGCGAGGTACCGCAGGTTGGAATATCCTGAGCCAAGATCATCGACGACCACGTGGACGCCGCGGGCCTGTATTTCCTGCAGCATGTGCGCGCAGAGATCGAGGCGCTGCAGCGGCACAGCTTCGGTGAGCTCCACGTATACGGCCGAACTGTGATTGAAGATCGGATCGTCTGGCTGGACGAGGAAGTGCTCGAGCAGCTCGTCGGGTTGAACGTTGATGAACAGGGGGTGGTCGGGGCAGCCTGCGATTGAAGCCGCTCGCAACGTCCGCCCAAGAAGACCGAGACGGCC
>VBKQ01000227.1 GCA_005879505.1 Deltaproteobacteria bacterium | reverse complement strand
GGGCCGCTCCGGCGAGCGCCAGCTCGACGGTGATGGCCCGGGCTGCCCCGCCCGCACCCAGCACCACCGCGCGCTTCCCGCGAGCGTTCACGCCGGCGTCCTGGCTCAGCGCCCGCATGAACCCCTTCCCGTCTGTGTTCTCGCCGATCAGCCGGTCCCCGTCGCGCACCACGGTGTTCACGGCGCCCATGAGCGCGGCCGCGGGACGCACCTCGTCGAGGTGGCGCAGGACGGCCACCTTGTGCGGGATGGTGAGGTTGATCCCGCGCATGCGGAAGGCGCGGAGCCCGCGCATGGCGGCCTCCAGATCCTCCGGTGCGACCTCGATGGTCAGGTAGCGCCAGAGCAGGCCCAGGGCCGCGAATGCGGCCTGGTGCATCACCACCGTCGGGTTCTCGGCCACGGGCTGGCCGAAGACGCCGACCAGCTGTTCCTGGTAGATTCGCGATGTCGACATGACTGGACGATAGCCCCGGGTCGGTGGAAGGCGTCAGCGGGTAAACGCCACCGCGTTGCCGGCATCGACGTTGAGGATGTTGCCGGTGGACTTGCCCGACGCCTCGGAAGCGAAGAAGTAGATGGCCTCCGCCACGTCCTCCGGGAACACGCTGCGCTGAAGCAGGCTGCGCTTGCGGTAGAACTCCTCGATGTCGCCGGTGTCGATCTTGTTCGCGGCCGCCCGCTCCTCCCTCCACGATCCCGACCAGATCCGGGAGCCGCGGATGACAGCGTCCGGGTTGACCACGTTGACGCGGATCCCCAGCGGTGCGCCCTCCAGCGCCAGGCAGCGCGCCAGGTGGATCTCCGCGGCCTTGGCGGTGCAGTAGGCGGAGGCGCCGGCCGATGCCGCCAGCGCGTTCTTGCTCCCCACGAACACGATGCTGCCTCCCCGCCCCTGCTCTTTCAGCACCCGGTAGCCGGTGCGCGCCACGAGGAAGTATCCGGTGGCGAGCACGTCGATGTTCTTGCGCCACAGATCGAGCGTCGTCTCCTCCACCGCGGCGGCCGAGGCGATGCCGGCATTGGACACGACGATGTCGAGACCGCCGAAGCGGCGCACGGCGTCGCCGAATGCGGCCACGACCGACGCCTCGTCGACGACGTTCATGACGACGCCGTGGACGACGTCCTTGCCGTGGGTCCGCGCCAGGTCGGACACCGCCTGCTGCAGGGAGCCGGCGTCCACGTCCGCCAGCGTGACGCAGGCCCCCTCCGCCAGGAGCCGCAGCGCGGCGGCACGGCCGATGCCACCAGCGCCGCCGGTGATGAAGGCGATGCGGCCGGCCAGGCTCCGGGGCTTCGGCATGCGCTGCAGCTTGGCCTCCTCGAGCAGCCAGTACTCGATGTCGAACGCCTCCTGCTCGGGCAGGCTCACGTAGCGATCGACGGAGCTGGCGCCGCGCATGACGTTGATGGCGTTGACGTAGAACTCCCCCGCGATCCTGGCGGTAGCCTTGTCCTTGGCGTAGGAGAGCATGCCGACCCCGGGGACGAGGTAGATGACGGGGTTGGGATCGCGCATTGTCGGGCTGTCGGGCCGCTTGCAGCGTTGGTAGTAGCGCGCGTAGTCGTTGCGGTAGGCCTCGAGCTTTCCGTCGAGCGAGGCCAGCAGCTTCTCCACGCCTCTATCGGGATCGAGGTCGAGCACCAGCGGGCGGATCTTCGTCCGGAGGAAGTGATCGGGGCACGAGGTTCCCAGTGCGGCCAGCGGCGCCAGGTCCCGGCTGCAGACGAACTGAAGGACCTCCGCGCTGTCGTCGAAGTGGCCGACCTTGGGCTCCTTCTCCATGATCTTGCCGCGGAGCACGGGCATGATGGCCTGCGCGACGGCCTCCCGGGTCTCCCGCGGAAGCGCCTCGGTCCTCGTTCCGCCGAAGGCCACGGCCGACTCGCGCGACGCCAGGTGATCCGCGGCGAGCTGGATGACTCGCAGCGTGACCGCATAGCAGTCCTCGGCAGTGTCGGCCCAGGTGAAGAGACCATGACCGGCGAGGACCACTCCCTGCGCCTCCGGGTGCTCTTTTGCGAAGGCCCCGATCTTGAGGCCGAGGTCGAAACCGGGGCGCTGCCACGGCAGCCAGCCGATCTTGCCCCCGAACACCTCGGCGGTGAGATGCCGGCTGCGGGAGGTGGCGGCGATCGCGATCACGGCGTCCGGGTGCATGTGATCGACGTGCTTGTACGGTACGTAGGCGTGCAGGGGCGTGTCGATGCTGGCCGCGCGGGGGTTGAGATTGAATGTGCAGTGCGGCAGGTAGCCCACCATCTCGTCCTCGTGCTCGGGCCCCCGGTAGAGCTGCTTCAGCTGCTCGAGCTTGCTCATGTAGAGAGTGGCGAAGCCGTCGAGCTTCATGCTCCCGAGGTCACCGCCCGAGCCCTTGACCCAGAGCACCTCCACCTCGAGGCCACTGAGCGGATCGCGCTGCATCACCTTGGCCGACGTGTTCCCGCCGCCGAAGTTGGTGATGCGCAGATCGGAGCCCAGGAGGTTCGAGCGATACAGCAGCCGTTCGGGCTCGCTCAGGGTTCGAGCCTTCCCTGCATCCCAGAGATTGGCGAGGCGGCTCGGCATGGATCTCCTCTTTTGCTATTGCGGATTGAATGCCCTGTCGATCTCGGCGGCCTGCGCATCGTCGATCATCACCACGGTCCCGATATTCCGGCACGCGACGACCGCCCTGGCGCTGTATTCAGCCACTTCCAGCCGGTCGAATGCATTGATCGAGCTGCTCCCGGTGGCGATGACGCAGTCGTTCTCCACCATCGCGACCGGCGTCTCCTGGGTGAAGGTAGCGGCCGCCTTTTCGGGCTCGATGAAGACGGCGCCGAAGGGCAGCCTCGCCACGTGCCGGAGCACGATGTAGCTCTCCGGGATGAGCCGCGACTCGAAGTGCTCTCCGGTCACGGCGAAGGCCATGATGCTCGGAGGGCGGGCGATGATGATCGCGTTGACGTGCGGGTGCCGGAGATAGACGTGCTGGTGCAGCAGCACCGACCGGCTCGGCATCTTGCCCGCCTCGCGACAGCCCTTCTCGACGCGTACAAGATCGCCGGCCTCCAGGTATCTCCGGTCCGTCCCCTCCGGGGTGATGAGGAACGACTTCTCGTCCAGGCGTCGCGAGAAGGCCCCCTGGGTGCTCGTGAAGAGCTTCTGGTCGCAGGCTCGGTGGACGAGATCGCAAATCTCGCGTCGGGCCTGACTCTCGCCGCTGGCGTCGCCGCGGGGGCCAAGCTCGCTCATTTCGGCGCCGCGCTCGCTCCGCCAGAGCTTGATCCTCTCCGCGGACAGACCCTTCGGGGTGCCGATCCGCGACGCCTCGATCTCCAGGCGGGCGCAGAAGTCGAGGGTCTCGAACGCCATGAAGGCCTTCGAGAGGTTCCCGGCGCCAGTCACCGCGCCGTGGTTCTCCAGCATGACCGTGTTGCACCCCCGAGCGAAGATCCGGGCAATCTTCTCGCCCAGATCGTCGCTTCCCGGCAACCCGTACTCGGCCATGCCGAGCTCGCCGCAGATCGACTGAGCGTCGGGAATCAAGGAGGTGTCGGGCAGCTTCCGCACCAGGCTGAACGCGATCAGCGCCGGAGGGTGGGCGTGGACCATGGCCCTCAGGTCGGGTCTGCCCCGGTACGCCAGCTGATGGAAGGGGAGCTCGACGGAGGGGCTGTGCTTCCCGATCACCTTCCCGTCGGGCTTGACCTGGACGACGTCCTCCGGCGTAAGGGTGCCTTTGTCCACCGCGCGCGGAGTGATCCAGATGTCCCCGCTCTCCTCCCGGATCGACAGGTTTCCACCTGACGTGGTGGTCATGCCATCGGCGTAGATCCGCTCCATGATCCTGGCGATTCGCTGGGCAGGGGTGAGCAGCTCCAAATGCATCCGATGGGTCTCCGGGCGCCTTCGCATCCAGGTCAAGCGCGTCCGCTCAGGACCTCGCGCTCGTAGTTTCGCACGACATCGAGCCAACCGAGGCCGACGGGGACGCCCTGCTTCTCGCAGTAGTGGTCCCAGACCGCAGGCCACGGCATCGATTTCTGCTCCTCGAACATGGCGAGGCGCGCCGTGCCGTCCCATCGCCCCTCGACGTCGGCCAGGCGTGCCCCGGGCTCCAGCAGCGCCCGCAGGATCGCCTTGCGCACGTTGCGGGTGCCGATCACCCAGGCGGCGATGCGGTTGATGCTCGCGTCGAAGAAGTCGAGCCCGAACGCGATCCGGTCGAGCACGCCGCCGCGGACGATCTCGTTCGCGATGGCCTGGGTCTCGTCGTCCAGCAGCACCACGTGATCGCTGTCCCAACGCACGCCGCGGCTCAGTTGGAGGAGGATGTCATCCACGAAGCCCAGCGCGGCCGACAGCTTGTCTGACACGACTTCGGTCGGGTGGAAGTGCCCGGTGTCCAAGCACAGCATGATCTTCCGGCTGGTCGCGTAGGCCAGGTAGAACTCGTTGGAGCCGACCGTGTAGCTCTCGGCGCCGATCCCGAAGAGCTTCCCCTCCACGGCGTCCCGGTGGAACTCGCGGGGGATCGGGGTTGCGATTACTTCGTCCAGCGCCTCGATCAGACGCCGGCGCGGGCCGAAGCGATCGTACGGCTGGTCCTTGGACCCGTCCGGGATCCAGATGTTCATGATCGATGGCGTGCCCAGTGACCTGCCGAAATGAGCGCTGACGCCGCGGCTCGCCTTGCAGTGATCGATCCAGAAGCGGCGGATCGCCGGATCGGGGTGGCTGAGCGTCATGTTCTGCTCGCTCTTCGGGTGCGAGAAGCAGGTGGGGTTGAAGTCGAGCCCAAGCCCCCGCTGCTTCGCCCAGTCGACCCAGCGCTGGAAGTGCTCTGGCCTGATCTCGCTGCGCTCGACGGGGCGGTTCGTTTCCAGGTAGATCGCGTGCAGGTTGAAGCGCTTGGGCCCCGGAATCTGGGCCATCGTCACTTCCACGTCGGCGCGCAGCTCGTCCGCGTTCCGGGCGCACCCTGGGTAGTTGCCGGTGGCCTGGATTCCTCCGGTCAAGGGGCCCTGCGGGTTCTCGAACCCCCGCACGTCGTCTCCCTGCCAGCAGTGCAGGGAAATGGGAATGCGATCGAGGCGGGCCAGCGCCGCCTCCGTGTCGACGCCGATGGCCGCGAACGCCTCGCGCGCCAGCGCGTACGCTTTTTCAGCGGTGGGATGCCGGGTCATGACCGTGTCCTCTCTTTCGCGAATGATTGGAACCTCTCCCAGACGGCCTCCGGGACGGCCTCTCTGGGCAAGAACTCCTCGACCGCGTATGACTGGCGGACGAGAGCGCGCGCGTCGGCCAGCGAGTGCAGCACCCCGAGAGCCATGAGCTGACTGCACGCGTTCCCGAGGGCCGTGGTCTCCACCGGCCCGGCGCTCACTGGTAGCCGGCAAGCGTCGGCGCAGAGCTGGTCGAGCAGCCGATTCTGGCAGCCGCCGCCGACGATGTGGATCCGCGACAGGGGCGCGCCGCGCAGCATCTCCACCTCGTCCTTCACCCGCCGATAGGACAGCGCCAGGCTGTCGATCGCGCACCGCGCCAGGCCGCCCAGTCCCTCCGGCACCGGCTGGCCGGTTTCGGCACAGAAGTCGCGAATGGTCGCCGTCATGGACGGGGGGTTGAGGAACCGAGAGTCGTCCGGATTGACCAGGCTGCGCCACGGCTCCGCCGCCCGCGCGGCCTCCACCAGCGTCGCGTGATCCGGGCAACCCGATTCCTGGCGGATCCGCTGCACCAGCCAAAGCCCCATGATGTTCTTGAGGACCCGGTAGCGGCGCTCCAGCCCGCCCTCGTTCGAGAAGTTGAGGCGCCGCGCGGTGGCGTTTGCGAAGGGCACCCGGCTCTCGATCCCCATGAGCGACCAGGTCCCCGAGCTGATGAAAGCCTCATCGGGACCGTCGAGCGGGATCGCCGCGACGGCGGAGGCGGTGTCATGGGTACCCGGCGCGACGACCTTCACGCGACCTCCGCCGCCGCCGGGCGCGTCGGCCTCTCCGACGATCGTTCCCGGCTCGACGACGGGGGCCATCACTTCGCGCGAGACGCCTGCCGCGGCGAGCAGCTCGTCGTCCCAATCGTTCGCCTCGATGTTGTACATCTGCGTGGTGGTCGCGTCCGTGTACTCGTTCGTCAGCGCGCCGCAGAGGCGGAAGTGGAAGTAGCTCGGCACCATGAGGACGTGGCGCGCGCGCTCCAGCCACTGCGGGTTTCGCCGCGCGGTCGCCGCGAGTTGGTAGAGCGTGTTGATGATCATGAACTGGATCCCGGTGCGCCGGTAGATCTCCTCGGCGGGAATCCGGCCGAAGACCTCCTCCATGATGCCGCGCGTGCGCCCGTCGCGGTACGAGACCGCGGGTCCCACCCGCCGCCGCTCGGCATCCAGGAGGACGTAGTCGACGCCCCAGGTGTCGACTCCCAGGCTCTGCAGCGGCGAGATGGCGGTCGCGGCACGCAGCCCCTCGAGGACCCGGGCCTCGATGGCGTCGAGATCCCAGCACTGGTAGCCGCTCTCGCGATCCCGGCCGACGGGCGTCTCGAAGCGCAGCGCCTCGCGGAGCGCGAGGCGCTCGCCGTCGCACTCCGCGAGGACGACCCGGCCGCTTGCGGCCCCCAGGTCCACTGCTGCGCAACGCATGGCCGTCATGCTGGCCGTCTCGGCCTCAGAAGTCGAAGCCGTTGATGTTGCTCTTGGTGAAGACGAAGGGCGGGCCCAGCAGGATCTCGCTGCCGTTGATCACCTGCAACTCGCCAAGCTTGCCAGCCTTGACCGAGGTGGCGCCGGGCTTGAGCGTGCCGTCGGCGACCGCACGCAGGACGTGGACCGCCGCGTAGCCGAGGTCCACGGGATTCCAGAGCACGACGGACTTCACGCAGTCCTTGTTGACGTAGGGCTTCATGGCGTTGGGAGTCGCCAGGCCGATGACGGCGACCTGACCGCACTTCTTCGCCTGCGTGACGGCTTCCGCACTGGCGGGCGTGGCGACGCTGGTCATTCCAAAGAGTCCCTTGAGATCGCCGCCGTACTTGTTGATGAGCGTGGTGGCCTGATTGAAGGAAAGGACGTTGTCCTCCTGGGCCTCGACCGTCTCCAGCCACTTCATCTTGGAGTGGCACTTGGTGGCGTAGGCCGACATCTCGGCGATCCAGCGAGCCTGGTTGGGCGTCGTGAACGTCGAGGTGACGATGGCGAAGCTTCCGCTCTCGCCGATCTCCTTGGCCATGCTGTCGATGAGCGACTTGGCGATGCCGTTGAACTGGGCCTGGTTCACGAACCACTGGCGCGCCTCCGGGGTGGAGTTCGCGTCGTAGCCGACCACCAGGATGCCCTTGGACAGCGCCTTCTTCAGCACCGGCGAGATGGCGACCGGATCGTTGGCGGCGAACAGGATTCCGTCCACCCCCTGCGTGATGTAGTTGTCGATGAAGGTGAT
>VBKQ01000226.1 GCA_005879505.1 Deltaproteobacteria bacterium | reverse complement strand
CGCGCGCATCGACATCCAGGGAGAGCCCGGAGCTGCGCGCGACAGCGGAGACTTCGAGGCGGGCGCGGCGCCGATCGATCGCGCCCAGCCGGCGCGGCTCGCGTCCGAGGACGACGTTCTCCCAGACGGTGAGTGGCGGCACGAGCATGAAATGCTGGTAGACCACGCCGAGCCCGGCATCGATGGCGGCCCGCGGATCGCCCGGGGGCAGCTCCCGTCCGTACGCGCGCACCGTGCCGCTGTCGGCGCTGTAGAGTCCGCAGGCCACCGAGACGAGCGTCGATTTTCCCGCGCCGTTCTCGCCCACCAGGCCCAGGACCTCGCCGGCCGCCACCGCGAGCGAGACGCCGTCCAGGGCGGTGAGCGGGCCGAAGCGCTTGACGATCCCGGACAGCTCCAGCGCGTTCACGGGCGCGCCGCCACGAACTTCGCCAGCTCGTCGAGGGTGGCCGGGACCGCCAGCTGCCCTTCGATGATCTGCGTCCTCAACTTGTCGAGCTCCGCGGCGATCGCCTCGCGCTTCGGAGCGAGGACCATCCCGCCGATCGGAGCAAGTCCGACTCCTCCCTCTCGGAGGCCGAGGACGATGTCGCCGCCCGAGAACTTCTTCTCCAGCACGTCTTTCACCGCCAGGTACACGGCGACGTCCACGTGCTTCACCATGCTGGTGAGGACGTTCCCGGGAGCGACGTGGGATTGATCGCTGTCGACGCCGATCACCAGCTTGTCCGCCTGCTGCGCCGCCTTGATCACGCCGAGGCCGTCGAGCCCCGCGGCGTGGAACACGATGTCGCAGCCGCGCTGGTAGAGGTCGTGTCCCACCTCGATTCCCTTCCTCTCGTCATCGAAAGTGCCGGTGTACGCGACGAGGACTTCGGCGGATGGATTCGCCTGCTTCACCCCGGCGCGGAATCCGGCCTCGAACTTCCGGATGAGCGGGAGCTGCATGCCACCGACGAATCCGATCTTGCCCGCGGTGAGCTTTCCTGCCAGGACGCCGGCGAGGAAGGTTCCCTCGTTCTCGCGGAAGACGACGGCTCGCACGTTCGGGGCGATGGTCGGTTTGCCCGACGCGTCCAGCAGGGGACTGTCGATGAGGAGGAATCGAGCGTTCGGGTTGCGCGAGGAGACCGCGCGCGTTGCCGGTTCCATCATGAAGCCGACGGCGACCACCAGCTCGGCGCCCTGATCGACGAGGAGCTGCAGGTTGGGCTCGTAATCTTCCTGCGCCTTGCCGTAAAGAATCAAAGGTTCGGGGATGCCGAGATGTGGAAAGGACATCCCCCACAGGTCCGTCGGCAGCAGGACCCGGTATTCGGTTTCGCTGAGCCGTTCGTAGCCGTGGGCGGTGTAGCGCAGGCCGGCAGCCATGATTTCGAGGCCCCGCAGCGCTCCATCGTTGAAGGACTGGTCGCCTCGTCCACCGACGTCTACCGCGAGCCCGATGGTGTGCGCAGCCTGCTTTTTCCGGCAGCCGAGAAGCGCGAGCAAGCAAACCCACAGGGCGATCCGCTTCATTCTCGCGCACTGTAGCAGGCAGGGCCTGGAAACATGCTTCATGGCCCCGGGGAAAGGCCGGGCGGCTAGCGCCCGCCCTGCCCCGGTCCATCAAGGTCCGCGCGGCAGCGGAGGACCGATGCCGCGAACCGACCCGGTCTCGCTATTTCGGATTCTGTGAATCCGTCGGGTTGCTCGGGTTGGTCGGGCTGCTCGGGTTGGGGCTGCTCGGGTTGCTCGGGCTGCTCGGCTCGTTCGGGCTGTTCGTGGTGTTGGTGCTCGTCGAGCCGGAGCTGTCAACGCTGGTGCCCATCGATCCCGACGTTGATGTCCCCGCGCCGGCGCTGCCGGTGCCGCTCGAGGACGTGCCTGTTCCCACGCCCGTGGTCGGCGCCGCGCTCGTCGAAGAACCCGTGGTCGCGGAGTTGTCCGTCGAGGTGCCGGTGGTCGCGTTTCCGCTGGAGCTCACGCCCGTGTTCGGGTTCGTGCTCGGGCTGGCGCCGACGGTTGCGCTGCCGGTCGCGCTCGTGTCCGAGCCGGTGGTCGATCCGCTCACGGTGCCGCTCGTTCCGGCCCGCGTGTCTTCACCCGTCGTGCCGGGTGTCGCTGTTCCGGTCGCGCTTCCCGTCCCTGTGCCCGTGCCCGATGGGTTCACCGGCGTGCCCGCGCTCGTGGTGCCGGGGGAGCCGGCGCTCGTACCTCCTCCCGTCTGTGCCAGGGCGCCAGCCGCCGCCAGGGCGGCCGCCGCCAGAATCGTTCCTCTCAGTCTACCAATCCTCATCACTTCCTCCTTTGCGGCGGACCATGGCCACGGCGCGCGCGTCTGTGAACCCGCGGAAACAGGTGGAAGCAAAAAAGCGCGGTCAGTCCCGTGCTCGACTGCTCGATGTCCCAGCCCTCTTCCGTACAGTCCGCCGCCGGGATTCGCCGCGAGCGACCGCCTACGGCGCCGCTGTTGCTCCGGGGACGCGATCGAGCAATGCAGCTAGCGGTTGCGGCTCGGTCACCGGGAGCTGGCAGGCTCCTCGCACGCAGACGTACGCGGTCGCCTTTCCCCGCTGCGCTGGCCGGCTCTCCGCCAGCGGCGTTGCCGGGGGCGTCTCCTCCCGATGCCGGAGGAGCACCTGCCAGGGTGCGAACCGTCTTCGGACGACATCGAGCAGCTCCCGGTCGTCCCCCTTCTCGGGCCGCACCAGCACGACCTCGCGCGGCTCGGCGAGGAGGAAGTCGACCGCCAGCAGCATCTCGCCGAGCGCAGCGGGCGCGCCGGCGAGCAGCGATCCGAACGAACGGAGCAGCCGCTCGGCCTGCTCGCGCCATCCCGCCTCCCCGGTCAGCGCCTCGAGGCGGAGCAGCGTGAGGGCGGCGACCGAGTTGCCCGTCGGTTCGGCGCCGTCGTACCCCGGCTTCTCGCGCGCGAGCAGCGCCTCGTGATCCGCCGGGGTCCGGAAGAAACCGCCATCGGGATGCGCGAACCGCTGCGCGAGCGTCTCGTGAAGCCTGCGCGCCGTCGCGAGCCATCGGCCTTCGCCGGTGGCCTCGAACAAGTCCACCAGGCCAGCCGCGAAAAATGCGTAGTCCTCGAGCATGCCGGCGTGCCGGCCTGTGCGGCGCAGGACGCCGCCGCTCTCGTGCATCCGCAGCAGCGCTTCGGCGGCCCGCGCGGCGTGTTCGACGTAGTCCTCGCGCGCGAAGGCGAGACCGGCTCGGGCGAAGGAGGAGATCATCAACCCATTCCACGCGGTCAGGATCTTCGTGTCGGTGAGTGGGGGAGGCCGTCGCGCGCGGGCCGCGTACAGCCTCGGCCGGATCTGCTGCAGGAAAGCCAATTCGTCGCGGTCGGGAACGCGAGCGAGCGAAAGCACGTTCTTGCCTTCGAAGTTGCCTTCGTCGGCGGCGCGGAACACCTCCGCAGCCCTCTTGCCGTCGGCGTCGCCGAGCACTTTCCGGAGCTGGGCAGGGGTCCAGACGAAGAAGGTTCCCTCCTCGCCTTCGCTGTCGGCGTCGGTCGCCGACCAGAATGCGCCCGACGAATCCGTCATTTCGCGCCCGACATAGTCGAGGATCTCGCTGGCGATGCGCTGGAAGAACGCCTCCTGTGTCGCTTGCCACCCCTCCGTGTACGCCAGCGTCAAGAGCGCGTTGTCGTAGAGCATCTTCTCGAAATGGGGGACGAGCCAGCGCCCGTCGGTGGAGTAGCGATGGAACCCGCCGCCCACCTGATCGTAGATGCCGCCGAGCGCCATCTTCTCCAAGGTGAGCCGCGCCATCGCCAGCGCCTGCTCGTCCCCGGTGCGCTTCCAGTAGCGGAGCAGGAAACGAACGTTCATGCTGGAGGGAAACTTCGGCGCGCGCCGGACGCCTCCCTCGCGGGCATCGAATACCTGCGCGTAGTAGCTCATCGCGCCGTGCAGCACGTGCAGCTCGGGGAGCCCGGTGGAGGCGTCCGCCGCGAGACTGTGCTGCACCGCCTGCGCGATCTGCTCCGCCGAATGCGTCGCCCGGGTGCGCTCCTCCCGCCAGACCCGATCCAGCTCGAGCAGGAGGGTGGCGAATCCGACCCGGGCGCCCCGCTGTCCGTCGCGTGCCGGGAAGTACGTGCCCGCGAAGAACGGCTTGCGGTCCGGCGTGAGGAATACGCTCATCGGCCAGCCGCCCTGCTGCGTGAGCATCTGCACCGCTTGCATGTAGATGGCATCGACGTCCGGGCGCTCTTCGCGATCCACCTTCACCGGGACGAACCGCTCGTTGAGCATCCGGGCGATGTCCTCGGCCTCGAACGACTCCTCCTCCATCACGTGACACCAGTGGCAGGTGGCGTAGCCGATGCTGAGGAAGACGGGCCGATCGAGGGCGTGCGCCTCCGCGAACGCCTCGTCCCCCCATGGGCGCCAATCGACGGGATTGTGCGCGTGCTGCAAAAGATAGGGTGAGCTCTCGAGCGCGAGCCGGTTCGTCCACAGCGGGCTGCCATCCTCGCGCAGATGATGGGTGCGGAACTCCTTCCGACTCGAAACCGCCTCCCGCAGGCGTGCGGCCAGCTCGTCGGAAAACGCTCGTGCCCCGGGTCCCGGCTCGATGTTCACGGCGCCCTTCTATCCCTACAACTGACGGGGGACACCATAATATGGTGTCCCCAAGAGGATCCATGCGCGCTTACGACCTGATCCGCAAGAAGCGCGACGGCGGCCTTCTCAGCCCGGAAGAGCTCCGGTTCATCGTCCGCGGGGCCACCACCGGGGAGATCGCCGACGAGCAGCTCGCGGCGTTCCTCATGGCGGTCTTCTTCCGCGGGATGGATCTGCGGGCCGAGCTGCCGCACTGGCTCGACGCGATGCTGCACTCCGGGGAAGTGCTCGATCTGTCGCGCATCGAAGGGCGCAAGGTCGACAAGCACTCCACCGGCGGCGTGGGCGACAAGATCTCGATCCCGCTCGCGCCGCTCGTCGCCGTCTGCGGCGTGCGGGTTCCGATGGTGTCGGGCAGGGGGCTCGGACACACCGGCGGGACACTGGACAAGCTGGAGAGCATCCCCGGGTTCCGCGTCGATCTGTCCGCCGCCCGCTTCGCCGAACTGGTGGATCGGCTCGGGCTATGCCTGATCGGCCAGACCGCGGAAATCGCGCCTGCCGATCGCAAACTGTACGCGCTGCGCGACGCGACCGCGACCGTGGAATCGGTGCCGCTCATCGCCTCCAGCATCCTGAGCAAGAAGCTGGCGGAAGGGATCGATGCGCTGGTGCTCGACGTCAAGGTCGGCCGCGGCGCCTTCATGAAGACGGCGCAGGACGCCCGCCTCCTCGCGCGAACCATGGTCGACCTCTGCCGGGCGGTGGGTCGCGACTGCGTCGCTCTGCTCTCGCGGATGGACGCCCCGCTCGGCAGCGCGGTGGGAAACGCCGTCGAGGTGCGCGAATCGATCGACGTCCTGCGCGGCGGCGGCCCCGACGACGTGCGGGAGCTGACGCTGCTCCTCGGCGTCGAGATGTTGCGGCTCGGCGGCGTCGCAGACGCCCGCATCGCTCGCGCGCGCCTGGAGGCTGCGCTCGCCGATGGAAGCGCCCTGCGCCGGTTTGCCCAGCTGATCGAGGCGCAGGGCGGCGATCCGGGCGTCGCCGATGAACCCTCCCGCCTGCCGCAGCCGCGTTGCCGCCGCGAAGTGGTCGCGGACCGCTCGGGGGTGCTCGGCGCGCTCGATGCCGAGCTGGTGGGTCTTGCCGCTGTCGAGCTCGGGGCGGGCCGCGCGCGCAAGGAGGATGCCGTCGATCCCGCGGCGGGGCTGCTTTTGCGCAAGCGCGTCGGAGACCAGGTGGTTGCCGGGGAGGCCCTCGCCGAGCTGCACGCCGCCACCGCGGCGCGCCTGGATGCGGGCGAATCCCGCCTGCGCGCCGCGGTGGCCATCGGCGCCGGCCCTGGCGAGCGCCCTCTGGTCCTGGAGCGCATCGCATAGGAGTATCGCGGGCATGCGGATCCTCTACGGCGTGGTCGGTGAGGGCATGGGACACGCCATCCGCTCTCGCGTCGTGCTCGACGAGCTGGTGCAGCGCCACGACGTGCAGGTGGTGGTCTCCGGCCGCGCCCACGACTATCTGGCGAAGCGCGCCAGCGATCACCTTCAAGTGAAGAAGATCTGGGGCTTCACCATCGTCACCGAGGACAACGAAGTGCGGAACTTCCGCACGCTCCTCGAGAACGTGAAGGGCGCCTTGACCGGAGGCTGGCCGCAGAACATCAAGGCGTATTTCGAGATCGCGGAGAGCTTCCGTCCCGACGCGGTGATCAGCGACTTCGAGAGCTGGAGCTACCTGTACGCCGTGAACCACGGCGTCCCGGTGATCTCCGTCGACAACATGCAGATCGTCAACCGCTGCCGCCACGACAAGGAGGTGATCGCGGGGAATGAAGCGTCATTCCAGATCGCCAAAGGGATCATCAAGGCGAAGGTCCCCGGCGCGTACCACTACCTGATCACCACGTTCTTCCGCCCGCCGATCCGCAAGAAGCGGACCTCGCTCCACCCGCCGGTCCTCCGGCCGGAGGTCCTCGCCGCAAGCAGCGAGCCGGGATCGCACCTGCTCGTCTATCAGACGTACACCAGCAACCAGCAGCTTCCCGAAATCCTGAAGCGGACGGGGTTGGAGTGCCGCGTGTACGGGCTGCGTCGCGAGCCGCAGGCGGAAGAGCGCGACGGCAACCTCGTCTACAAGCCGTTCAGCGAGCCCGGTTTCATCGAGGATCTGCGCACCGCCCGCGGCGTCATCGCAAACGGTGGATTCACCTTGATGGGAGAAGCGGTCTATCTGCACAAGCCCATGCTGGCGGAGCCCGTCGCAAAGCAGTTCGAGCAGATCCTGAACGCGCGCTATCTGGAGAAGGAGGGCTACGGCCTCTGCGCCGAGGAGATCACGGGGCCCAGGCTCGCCGAATTCCTCCGCCGGATCCCCGAATTCGAGTCCAATCTTTCCCGCTACTCCCAGGACGGGAACGAAGATCTCCTCTCCACGCTGGAATCCGTCCTCGACTCCGCGACCCAGGGCATTCCGGCGGAAGATGAAAGCTAGGGCTGTGCCTCGGTGGCGATCGCGAGCCTCTGTACCCCCACGACCTTCGCGACCTCCATGACCTCCACCACCCGCCCGTGCGATACACCCGCGTCCGCCTGGATGATCACCTGCGCCTCCGGGGCATCGCGCACGAGCTTCCGGAACCTCTCTCGCAGGGCATCGAGATCGATCGCCTTCCCCTCCGCTACCACCGTCCCGTCCTTCAGCACGGCGACCGGAAAGTCCCGCGCCTGGACCTGCAGCTCCTTCACCGCTCCCTTGGGAAGATCGACGCGCATCCTCGTCGTGGTGGCTGGAGCGGCCGCCTCCCGAGATGGCCATCTAGGCGTGCCCTTGGGCGACCGCCGCGCGCGCCTCCGGGTGCGGCGCGGGAGCGGAGCGGGGCGCCTGGATGGCGGCGGAGATTTCACTGGCGTGATCCATCACCACTTCGGTGAGCTCGTCGGCGCGCAGCGTGAGGTCGAACGCTTCCCGGGAGATCCGTGCCTGGAAGACGTTGAAAAGGATGACGGCTTCGACCGCCACCGCGATGCCGCCTGCCGTGGTGATCAGGGCCTCCGAGATCGCCGGCGCGACCACTGCAAATCCGCTCTGGCCGGTGAGCCCGATCTGCCGGAACGATCCGAGGATGCCCACCACGGTGCCGAAGAGGCCGACAAACGGCATCACGGCCCCGAGCGTGCCGAGCACCCAGAGGGGAGCGCGGAGCGCCTGGATCACCTCGCGGCGGGCGCGATCGACCGCATCCGCAATCCGCTCCTGCCGGTTCGCCCGGTCGAACGCCGCCCGGTAGAGCGCGACGGTCGCGATGTGGGAGCGATCGGACTCA
Organism: Deltaproteobacteria bacterium; assembly: GCA_005879505.1. Taxonomy (GTDB): domain Bacteria; phylum Myxococcota; class Myxococcia; order Myxococcales; family 40CM-4-68-19; genus 40CM-4-68-19. Next base: position 4,758 of record VBKQ01000226.1, on the reverse strand, counting down.
TGGAGTGCGATGGCCGCGTCGCCGCGCAAGAGCGCGCGGATGATCTGCTCGTGCAGCTCGCGCGCCTTGGCCGAGAACCCGCGCAGGAACAGCGCGCGCTCGATGCCGATGATCACCGCCGCGACGGAGCCGGCGAGGATGATCAACTTGGTGACGACCATCACCGGGCCGCCGGTCTTCATCATCTCGACCAGTTCGTGCATGGGACCTGTTTAACACGCGGAATGCCGCACGCCTTCCGGCGGGCGTGGTAGAGCAGCGCCGATGCCTTCCTGGACCGAGCTGGCCCTCGCATGCGCACGAGTTGCGCGAGAGGGGCTCCGCCTGCCGGAAGGCGAGTCCGCCCTCGCCATCGTGCTCGGGTCGGGCCTGGGCGGTTTCGCCGATTCCCTGGAGGAGGCGCGCTCGCTCCCGTTCGCCGGGCTGCCGGGATTTCCCCACGCAACCGTGCCTGGGCACCGCGGCCGGCTCGTGTATGGAAAAGTGGCACAAATCCCTGTGCTTGCGCTCCAAGGCCGCATCCACGCGTACGAAGGGCACGATGCGGCGACCGTCGCATTCCCGGCCCGTGCCTTGGGCGCACTCGGTGCGCGGGCGCTGGTGGTGACGAACGCCGCCGGCGCCTGCAATCCCTCGTTCGCGCCGGGCGACCTGATGCGCATCACCGATCACATCAACTTCACCGGCCGTAATCCGCTGACCGGGGTGAACGAGGACCGGTTGGGGCCGCGCTTTCCCGACCTGACGCACGCCTACGACGCGCGGCTCGCCGGTGCGCTCGAGGAAGCCGCCCGCAGCGTGGGGCAGTCCTTGCGGGCGGGCGTGTACATCCAGATGAACGGCCCCAGCTACGAGACGCCCGCGGAGATCCGCATGGCTCGCTCGCTCGGCGCCGACGCGGTGGGAATGAGCACCGTTCCCGAGGTGATCGCGGCAGCGCAGATGGGCGTTCCGCTGGCGGGGATCTCCTGCATCACCAATCTCGCCGCGGGCATCTCGCAGCATCCGCTGACGCACCAGGAAGTGGTGGAGGTGGCGCGGGCAATGGAGGGCAAGTTCCTCGACCTGCTGCGCGCCTTCGTTCCCCGCGCATTCGCGGCCGTTCCGCCGCGCGATAGCCTGCGATGACCTCACGCTCCCGCCTGCCGGCGTTGCTCCGTGCCGCGAGCCGCGCGCGGGCGAGGGCATACGCGCCGTACTCGCGATTCCGGGTCGGAGCGGCGGTGCTCGCGGGCGGTCGGATCTTCGCTGCGGGAAACGTGGAGAACAGCGCCTATCCGCTGAGCGTGTGCGCCGAGCGCAATGCGGTGGCGATGGCGGTCGCCGCCGGGTATCGCCGTATCGACGCCGTCGCGGTAGTGGCCGGCGAGGACCGGCCCGCCGCTCCCTGCGGCGGTTGCCGTCAGGTGCTCGCGGAATTCTCCGCACCACGGACGCCGGTCATCTATGCGGCGAGCAGAGGGCGAAGCGTGACCACGGACGTCGGATCGCTGCTGCCCGACGCGTTCGGCTCCGAGGCGCTCAGGCAAGCGGCCAACGCCGGCGCGCGCACGACGGCGGACGTCCAGCGCGCCGCGGCGCGCGTTCGCCGCACCCGGCGGGGACATCCGCCATGAGCCCGCGACCTCCGGCGATGCGAATCCACCCCGGCCTTGCGGCAGCGACGGGGGCCCTCAAAGGCGGCGCGATGGCCGTCGGAAACTTCGACGGCGTTCATCTCGGCCATCAGGCTCTGTTCGCCGCGGTACGCCGCAACGCCCAGGGTCCGGCAAGCGCGTTGACGTTCGAGCCCCATCCCGCGCGCTTGCTCGCCCCGCGGTACGCGCCCCCGCTGATCTGCGGGAAGCCGCGCAAGCTGGAGTTGATCGCCGGCTGCGGCATCTCGGATCTGGTCGAGCAGCCCTTCGACGCGGCGTTCGCCGCCACCCCTCCCATCTCGTTCGTGGAGATGGTCGTCGGCACCGGCATCGCCGAGGTAGTGGTCGGACACGACTTCACGTACGGGAAGGCGCGCGCGGGAATCGTGGAGACGTTGCGTGTCTCCCTCGCCGAACGCGGAGTGCGGCTGCACGTCGTTCCGCCGGTCGCGGTCAACGGGCTCGTCTGCTCGAGCACGAAGGTGCGCGAGTTCGTGCTCGAGGGCCGGGTGGACGCGGCGAGCACGCTGCTCGGCCGGCCATTCGACCTGGACGGCGACGTGGTGCGGGGCGCGGGCCGCGGGCGCAAACTCGGCTGGCCCACCGCGAACATCCGTACCACCAACGAGCTTCTTCCGGCGGTCGGCGTGTACGCCGTGCGCGCGCGCTTGCTTCCCGACGGTCCGCCGATCGGCGGGGCTGCAAATCTCGGCCTCAATCCTACGTTTCGCGCCGATGTCGCACTGGCGGGCGCGGCCGGGCAACCACCGCTGTCGCTGGAAGTCCACCTCCTCGACTTCGCGCAAGACATCTATGATCGGCGCATGCGCGTCGAGTTCGTGCACCGGCTGCGCGAGGAGCGCCGGTTCCCGGGAGTCGAGGCGCTGAAGGCGCAGATAACGCAGGACGTCATACAGGCCCGCCGGCTGCTGGGCGTGTAGCATTGCGGAGCACTTCGGACCCGAAAATCCCCCAAGGAGTTCGCCTGCTTTCTCGCTTTGCCGGCGAGCGTGCGCCTATACTCGAACCCCTCAACAGCGAGGGGTACAAGGCATGGCAGGACGTCTCGGCGAGCTTCTGGTCCGCGAGAACCTCATCTCTCTGCAGCAGTTGCAGAGGGCGCAGGACGAGCAGAAGAAGGCCGGCGGCCGGATCGGTTACCACCTCACGAAGCTCGGCTTCATCGAAGAGTCCGAGCTCACCAATTTTCTTTCGAAACAGTACGGCGTTCCTTCCATCAACCTGAAAGAATTCGACATCGACGGCGAGGTGGTGAAGCTCGTCCCCAAGGAAGTCGCCGAGAAGCACCAGTGCATTCCGGTCAACCGCGCCGGCGCCTCGCTGATCCTGGCGATGAGCGACCCCTCCAACATCTTCGCCATCGACGACATCAAGTTCCTCACTGGCTACAACGTCGAGGTCGTCGTCGCCAGCGAGCAGGCCATCAAGGAGTCGCTGGAGAAGTACTACACGGAGAAGGGCCCCTCCTACGAAGAGGTGATGGAGGGGTTCGACGAGGGCGACATCTCCGTCGAGCATGACCAGGGCGGCGTCACCGACCTCAGCGACCTGGAGAAGAGCGCCTCCGACGCGCCCGTGGTCAAGCTGGTCAACCTCATCCTGCTGGACGCGATCAAGAAGGGCGCCTCCGACATCCACGTCGAGCCGTACGAGACGGACTTCCGCGTCCGCTACCGCGTGGACGGCGTGCTCTACGAGGTGATGAAGCCGCCCATCAAGCTGAAGCTGGCGATCATCTCCCGCCTCAAGATCATGGCGGAGCTGGACATCGCCGAGCGCCGCCTGCCGCAAGACGGCCGCATCAAGCTCAAGCTGGGCAAGGGGCGCGAGATGGACTTCCGCGTCTCCGTCTGCCCGACCCTGTTCGGCGAGAAGGTGGTGCTCCGCCTCCTCGACAAATCCAATCTGCAGCTCGACATGACCAAGCTCGGGTTCGATCCGGACCCGCTCAAGGCCTTCAAGGAGGCCATCGATCGCCCCTATGGGATGGTGCTGGTCACCGGCCCCACCGGATCCGGCAAGACCACCACGCTCTACTCGGCCCTTTCCGAGCTGAACAAAACCACCGACAACATCAGCACCGCCGAAGATCCGGTGGAATTCAACTTCGCTGGCATCAACCAGGTGCAGATGCATGAGGACATCGGCCTGAACTTCGCGGCCGCCCTGCGCAGCTTCCTCCGCCAGGACCCCGACATCATCATGGTGGGCGAGATCCGCGACTTCGAGACCGCGGAGATCGGCATCAAGGCGGCGCTCACCGGGCACCTGGTGCTCTCGACTCTGCACACGAACGACGCGCCGGGTACCGTCTCGCGTCTGCTCAACATGGGCATCGAGCCGTTCCTGGTGACGAGCGCGGTGAACCTCATCCTCGCCCAGCGTCTCGCCCGCAAGCTCTGCCAGGAGTGCAAGAAGCCGGTGGACGTGCCGCAGCAGGCGTTGCTCGACATCGGCGTGCAGCCCGACGAGGCCGGCAGCTTCCAGGTGTTCGAGCCGGGCGGCTGCCGCACCTGCAACGACCGTGGCTACAAGGGCCGCGTCGCTCTCTACGAGGTGATGCCCCTGTGGGACAGCGTCAAGGAACTGGTGATCAACGGCGCCTCCACTGCCGAGCTGAAAGCAGAAGCGATCCGCCTCGGCATGCAGACCCTGCGCATGGCGGGAATCGCGAAGCTGAAGAGCGGGATGACGAGCATCGAGGAAGTCGTGGGGAACACCGCGCCCGACACGATGCGGTAACGAGGGGAACCACTTGCCCAATCTGCATCAGCTTCTGAAGGCGATGGTGGAGAAGGGAGCTTCCGACCTCCACATCACCACCGGCTCGCCTCCGCAGCTCCGCATCGACGGCAACCTGGTGCCGCTCAAGACTCCTCCGCTCACCCCGGTGGAGACCAAGCAGCTCTGCTACTCGATCCTCGCCGACGCGCAGAAGCACAAGTTCGAAGAGGAGAACGAGCTCGACCTCTCCTTCGGCGTGAAGGGCCTCTCCCGGTTTCGCGCCAACATCTTCCTGCAGCGCGGCGCGGTGGCTGCCGCGTTCCGCACCATCCCCTTCAAGATCTTCACTTTCCAGGAGCTGGGACTGCCCCCCATC
>VBKQ01000523.1 GCA_005879505.1 Deltaproteobacteria bacterium | reverse complement strand
CCGCTTGTTGAGCTTCACCTCGGAGAGGGTCTCCGCCATCGCCGCCTCGTTGCGGGCGATGGCGTCGCGGTACTCCTTGCGCTTGCCCTCGGAGATCTTGCGCGTCTTCGAGGTCATCAGCTCGGTGAAGTGCTCGTTCTCGCGGTCGAGCCGGCGGATCTTGTCGATCAGCTTGACCACCTGATCGGTGCGCCCCTGCTCGTCGAAGGTCTCGTCGTCCTCGTCCGGCGCATCGCGGATGACCTCGCGCACGCGCATCTTGCCCTTCCGCAACCGCTCGCCGATCTGGATGATCTCCTTGATGGCGATGCTGGAGTGGAGCACGGCCTCGAGCACTTCCTTCTCGCCGTCCTCGATCCGCTTGGCGATCTCCACCTCGCCCTCGCGGGTGAGCAGCGAGACCGAGCCCATCTTGCGCAGATACATGCGCACCGGATCGTTCGACTTCGAGTAGGCGTCCTCCTCCTCCTGCTCGGCCTTTTCCTGGGGGGTGGTCTGGTCCTCTTCCTTCGCCGCAACCGGCTCGGGCTCCGGCGGCTTGTTCTCCGGAAGCTTGACCTTGTTGGCCTCGTCGACGATGGCGATGTCGTTGTCCCCGAACATCGACATCACGTCGTCGATCTGGTCGGAGGAGACGATGTCGGAGGGCAACGCGTCGTTGACCTCATCGTAGGTGAGAAACCCTTTGTCCCGGCCTAGCGCGAGCAGGTCCTTCACTTCCTTGCGCTCGGTTGCCTTGCCCCCCTTCTTCGCCGGGGCGAGATCCTCGTCACTGTCCTCGTCGATCTCCCCGTCGGCCGCGACCTCCTCGTCGTCGCCGACGTCGGGCGCCGCCAGGTCGAGATCGGGCTCGACGGCTTCTCCAGGCTCGTCGGCCTCCCCTTCCTCGTCGCCTGCCTTGACGGTCTTTTTTGCCTGCTTCGGAGCGGCTTGCTTCTCCCCCCGCTTTACCTTTGCGGCAGGCGTCTCAGCATTCCCCACAGGCCTCGTGTGCCTTTTCCGCTCTGGCGCAGCCTTCCTCGCGCGCTTGCCCTTCTTGGCCACGGCCTTGTGGGCGTGCTTCTTGCGGGCGGCTGCAGACTTCTTGTCGGCCATCTCGTTAAACTCCAGTGGGCTTCACCGGTCGGGGGTCGGTGGAGAGTAATGGACGGTACGTCTTACCGCCCTTTTTTTTCAGATCGTTTCAAGCTCTTGGAACCCGTGGCAAAGGGCGCTGCTTCCGTTCAAGAGCCACGGTTTGCGCGTGTTTTCTTACAAGGCTGGATAGACGCTTTGCGTCAGTATGGTCGCCTGCCTGCTCCATTTCGCCGACCGCATCGAGCAGGCGCTGCCGCAGCGAATCCGGTTCGACCGCCCGGAGGGCGCTCTGGGGATCGGCCCCGGAGCACACCGCGTCGGCCGCGTCGCGCAACGACGGATGAACGAACTCCCCGACCGCGCCCGAGTGCGCGAGGTCCGGCGCCAGCCCCGGGTTGCGCACGAGCGCGGCGAGGATCACCAATTCCGCCTTGAGGACCGAGTGCGGGAGCGGCTTTCCCGGCTCCGCCTCCCTCGACGCGGCCGTCTTCGGCGCGAGGACGCTGGCCTTTCCGGCCAGGGCGCGAGCGATGGCCTCTACCGGCGCACCGACCTTCTCAGCCACTTTCTCCACGTACAAATCACGGGCAAGGGAGCTGGGTGCCGCCCGCACGATGCCCTTGACGGCATCCACCGCGCGCACCCGCGCCTCGACCGGGGCACCTTCCGGCAGCTGCCCCAGGGCGCGATCGAGGAGGAACTCCAGCGAGGGCTGCGCAGAGGCGAGCATCTCGCGAAATCCCTGCACTCCGACGCGCAAGACGGTCTCGTCGGGATCCTCGCCTCCGGGAGGGACGAGCACCCGGGCAGGCGCTCCCTGGGCAGCCGCGATCTCCGAGGCGCGCTGTGCCGCGCGCATTCCTGCCGCGTCGCCGTCGAACACGAACACCAGCTCCCTCGCGCCCGCTTCCGTCACCAGCTCGAGGTGCTTGTCCGTCAGCGCGGTACCGCAGGTGGCGATGGCCGTCAGCACCCCCGCCTGGTGCAGGCCGATGGCGTCGAAGTATCCCTCGACGAATAGCGCCACTCCCTCGCGGCGGATCGTCTCGCGCGCCCGGTCCAGTGCAAATAGCGTGTGTCCCTTCTGGTAGAGCGCGGTGTCCGGCGAGTTGAGGTACTTCGCCTCGCTCTGACCTTCGAGAAGGCGCCCGCCGAACCCGACGATCCGGCCGCTCTCGCGGATGGGAATGGTGAGCCGCCCGCGAAAGCGGTCGTAGAGCCCTTGGCCCTTCTTGCGCGGAACACCCAGGCCGGCCTCCTCGACGAGGCGGAGATCCACGCCCTTGAGCGCGTGAGACTTGATCAGCGAGTCCCAGAGGTTCGGGGCGTACCCGAGCCGCCATGCTCTGGCGGTATCCTCGGTGATGCCGCGCTGCCGCAGGTGCTCGCGTGCGATCTCGCCCTTCGGATGCTCCCAGAGGACGCGCTCGTAGAAGGTGCACGCTTTCTCGTTCACCTCTCCTAACGAAGCCCGGCGCGCCGAGCGCCGCGCTTCCTCGGGGTCCGGCGGGGTGAGATCGACGCCCGCCTCGTTCGCCAGCTGCTCGACTGCGTCGCGGAAGCTGCGCCCTTCCATCTGCATGACGAACTTGATCGCGTCGCCGGAGACGCCGCAGCCGAAGCAGTGGAACATCTTCTTGTCCGGGACGACGTAGAAGCTGGATGTCTTCTCGCCGTGGAACGGGCAGAGCCCCTTCCAGTCGTGGCCGCTCTTCTTGAGCGGCACGCGCCGCTGCACCACCGCAACCAGATCCACCCGGTCGCGCAGCTCTTGCAGTTTCTCGTCCGAGATGCTCGCCAAATGTCTCGCCGCCAGAGCCATTTACCGTGTGGAATCGCACTCTATAGCCCGAACCGGGCAACGATCACGCTCAAACACTGGCCGCAAACCCGCACTTCGTGCGGGCGCGGCTACGCGCCGAGCTTCGACAAGGCGCTCTTCACCGCGTCGCTCACGCGCTTGCCTTCTGCGCGCCCGGCGATCTTCGGCATCAATGCCTTCATCACCGCGCCCATGTCCTTGGGCCCCCGCGCACCCGACGCAGCGACAGATTCTTGCACCAGCGCGGAGAGCTCCGCATCGGTCAACTGGCTAGGAAGATAAGCCTCGAGTATGGCGATCTCTGCGTTCTCGTTCTCAGCCAGCTCAGGCCGACCGCCCGCCGAGTACTGCGCCGCGGAGTCCTTGCGCTGCTTGATCATGGAGCCGATCACCGCGATGACGTCGGCATCCTCGAGCGCCTGTCCTTTCTCGATCTCGCGGTACTTCATCTGGCTCTTCAGCATGCGGATCGTGCCCAGACGGCGCGCGTCCTTTGCGCGTGCGGCGTTCTTCATGTCCGCGTCAATCTGGTCGGCGAGCATTTCGTTCTCGATCAAAAGCCCCGCCGCGGATGCGTGCGGGGCCCGGTACGAACGGTGGTGATGCAGAGCGAAAGGGTTACATCATTCCCTTTCGCGCTTTCTTCAGCGCGCGCTTCTTCGCCGCCAGCGCCTTCTTCTTGCGCTTGACAGACGGCTTCTCGTAGTGCTCGCGCTTCCTGATCTCGCTCAGGATGCCAGCCTTCTCGCACTGCTTCTTGAAGCGCTTCATGGCGTTTTCGAACGACTCGCCTTCCTTGACGCGCACGCCTGGCATTCTCCGAATCACCACCTTCCGGCCCGCGAAGGGCCTCCGGCCTCGAGAAAACGCGGCAGTATAAGCGTAGCCAGGGGGCTGTCAAACCTACACGCACCGCCACCCCTGTACATTTACAGGCACGCGGACCCCGCTTACTCTCGCACGCCGAATGACCGATGCGCGGCTGTCGGTGACGCTGCCGGAATACGAGACGGAGCTCGCCGCCACCCAGCGCACGGCGATGCGCAATGCTGCGTTGCTCGCGGCGCCTCTGCTGGTTGCGTTCACGTTCCTCGACCGGGGGGCCACGCCGCCGTTCTGGCTGCCTTTGCTCGGCCTGCGGCTGGCCGCGGCATCGGTGCTCGGCCTGGTCGCGCGGCTGACGGAAAGGCTGTCCTCGGCGTTCCCACTCACGTTGATCTCCGTCGCGGTCATCTGCACGACGATC
>VBKQ01000142.1 GCA_005879505.1 Deltaproteobacteria bacterium | reverse complement strand
GGCATCGACGAGGCGAAGGAAGAGCTCGAGGAGATCATCGCCTTCCTCAAGGACCCGAAGAAGTTCACCAAGCTCGGCGGGCGCATCCCCAAGGGCGTCCTCCTCATGGGCTCCCCGGGAACCGGAAAGACGCTGCTCGCCCGGGCCATCGCCGGAGAGGCGGGCGTTCCGTTCTTCTCCATCTCCGGATCGGACTTCGTGGAGATGTTCGTCGGCGTGGGCGCCAGCCGCGTGCGCGACCTGTTCGAGCAGGGCAAGAAGCACGCTCCCTGCATCATCTTCATCGACGAGATCGACGCGGTCGGCCGCCACCGGGGCGCCGGGCTGGGCGGCGGTCACGACGAACGCGAGCAGACGCTGAACCAGCTGCTGGTCGAGATGGACGGGTTCGAGTCGAACGAGGGCGTGATCCTCATCGCTGCCACCAACCGTCCCGACGTCCTCGATCCTGCGCTGCTGCGCCCTGGCCGCTTCGACCGCCGCATCGTGGTCCCGCGCCCGGACGTGAAGGGCCGGGAGGGCATCCTCAAGGTGCACACGCGCAAGACACCGCTCTCGCCCGAGGTGGACCTCGACGCCATCGCCCGCGGAACGCCCGGCTTCTGCGGCGCGGATCTGGAGAACCTGGTGAACGAAGCGGCGCTGATCGCCGCGCGCAAGAGCAAGGAGCGCCTGGACAAGGGCGACTTCGAGTTCGCCAAAGACAAGGTGATGATGGGCGCCGAGCGGCGCTCGATGATCATCAGCGAGAAGGACAAGAAGATCACCGCCTGGCACGAGGCCGGCCATGCGCTGGTGGCGAGGCTCACGGAGCACAACGACCCGGTGCACAAGGTCACCATCATTCCGCGCGGGCCCGCTCTGGGGCTGACGCAGATGCTTCCCAAGGAAGACCGGCTGAACTGGAACCGGAGATCCGTTCTCGACCGCATCGCCATGTCGATGGGCGGGCGGATCGCGGAAGAGCTGGAGTTCAACGAGATCACCTCCGGCGCCAAGAGCGACATCGAGCACGCCACCAAGTTCGCCCGCAGCATGGTGTGCGAGTGGGGCATGAGCGAGAAGCTCGGGCCGCTGGCCTTCGGCGAGGAGGAGGGCGAGGTGTTCCTCGGCCGCGAGTTCGCGCAGCGGTCGCGCAACTTCTCCGAGGCCACGGCGATCGAGATCGACGCCGAGGTCCGCAAGATCGTCACCGAGCAGTACTCCCGGGCCAAGCTGCTCCTGATGGAGAACAAGCCCGCTCTGGACCGCATCGCCGCAGCGCTGCTCGAGTGGGAGACGCTGGACGGCGAGGAAGTCGAGCTGCTGCTCCGCGGCGGGACGATCAACAAGAGCAAGCCGCCGCCGCCGGCGCAGAAGCCGAACGAGGTCCGCCGGCCCGAGGTGAAGGAGAAGTCGAAGATCCTCGATGCGCTCGGCGGCCTGACTGCGCCCGTGCCAAAGCCTGAGGCTGGGAAGGCGTAGCGTCAAGGCCGTTCACGGCGACGTGGCCGTGGCCGTTCTAGAACGGGAGCGGCCGCAAGTCGGGATCCACCCAGCCCGCGCGCGCCGCGTCGGACCAGAGGAGCTCCGGCGACCAATGCCGCATCGGCAGGTTCGTATCCGCGAGCGGAGTCCGGAGCAGCGCCGCGAGGTCTCCTTCGTGCGCGTTGACCGCCTTCAGCCAGAACCAGGTCAACGTCTCGTTGTACTTGACGTGCGCTCCCACCTTGTCCACGTACTTGAGCAGTACCTCGCGCGCCTTCTCCGGTTCGCCGCGGTAGATCAGCGCGAGCCGCAGGTGTGCGGCGTGGTTCATCAGCTGCTTGGGGAGCGAGCCGGACTCGAGCGCAGCGATGAAGGCGGTATCGTTCATCCAGGTATTCTATACGGCCGCGGATGCGATCGCTCGAAAGGTGGCGGTTCGGCCATCCAAGTTCACCTCAACGTCCTGTAGAGTCCAGGCGATGCGACTCGTCGAGCTCCAATGCGAAGCCGACGCGCGGCAAGCCTGCGCGGCGATCGGGCGCGAGGTGGCGGATGCGAACCTGCGCGGGTGGGCGGCGCTCCTGCCCGAAAGCATGCTGGCCGAAGGCATGCGCCATTCCGGTCTTCTGGTCCTGCAGGGAGCGCGAGGAGCGCTCGTGCTCGGCAGCATCGCGCAGATCTGGCTGGCCGCGCGCAGCCTCGCGGATGCTCTCGAGCGCGAGCCCTTGCGCGAAGCGGCCCGGGAGCTGATGCGGCGGGCTGCCAACGTGGAGTCGCCGGCGCCGGCGAGCGGGTGGCGGCTTCCGCGCAGCTCCCTGCCGGCGAACCGGACGGTGGTGATGGGGGTCGTCAATGCGACGCCCGACTCCTTCTCCGACGGCGGGGCCTACGACCCGGTTGCGCAGGGCCTGAAGTTGGCTGAGGAGGGGGCGGACATCATCGACGTCGGCGGCGAGTCAACCCGCCCCAACGCACCTGCGGTCGACGCGGTCGAGGAACGGCGGCGCACGGAGCACGTGGTTCGCGAACTCTCCCGGCGAACCCGGTTGCCTATCAGCATCGACACAACCAAGGCTGCCGTGGCTGCGCCGGCGCTCGACGCCGGGGCCGAGATCGTCAATGACGTATCGGGACTGACCCGCGATCCGGAGATGTTCCGCGCCGCGAGCGGCGCGGCGTTGTGCCTGATGCACATGCGCGGCACTCCTGCCGACATGCAGTCGCGCGCCCACTATGAGGATTTGCACGCAGAGATCGGGCAGGAGCTGATGGAAGCGCTCGAGCGGGCCTGCGCAGCCGGGATCCCCGAGGAACGCATCGCGCTCGACCCCGGTCTCGGATTCGCCAAGACGGCAGCGCAGAACCGGACACTCTTGCGCCGCCTGCGGGAGCTGACGCAGCTCGGCCGCCCGCTGGTGGTCGGGGCCTCGCGGAAGTCGTTCATCGGAGCGTCGACCGGTAAACCGGCGCCGGATCGGCTCTTCGGAAGCGTGGCCGCGGCGGTGATCGGCGCGTCGAACGGGGCAGCGGTATTGAGGGTCCACGACGTCGCGGCGACGCGGGAGGCGCTGGCTGTCGCCGACTCCATTCGGACGTCCGGTGTCTGACAGTGGGCCGGCGCTTGCCGCCCCGCCTGCGAAGCATCAAGATTTGCGTCTCAATCCGGGAGCATCCAACATGGCCGTCCGCTTGGCAGAGAAACCACTGGAGCCTGCGCGCAAGCTCTTCGGGACCGACGGAATCCGCGGCACGGCCAACGTGTACCCGATGACCGGCGAGCTCATGCTGCAGCTCGGCAGGGCCCTCGCTTACCAGATCAAGCGCGGCAGCCACCGGCACCGGGTCGTGATCGGAAAAGACACCCGCCTCTCCGGATACATGCTGGAGACGGCGCTCGCCTCCGGGCTCTGCAGCATGGGCGTCGACGTCCTGCTCTGCGGACCGCTGCCCACGCCGGCCATCTCCAACCTGACGGTCTCGATGCGCGCGGACGCGGGCGCCGTGATCAGCGCGTCGCACAATCCCTACCAGGACAACGGGATCAAGTTCTTCAGCGCAGACGGGTTCAAGCTGCCGGACGAAGTCGAAGCGGAGATCGAGGACCTGGTCGCCAACGACAAGCTGAACCACCTGCGGCCCACCGCCACCAGCATCGGCAAGGCCTATCGCATCGATGACGCTCCCGGGCGCTACATCGTCTACGCGAAGAACACGTTCCCTAGGCACCTGACCCTGGAAGGCCTCACCATCGTGATCGACTGCGCGCACGGGGCAGCGTACCGCGTCGCGCCCGCGGTGATGCAGGAGCTGGGCGCGAAAGTGATCGTGATCGGCAACCAGCCGGACGGCAAGAACATCAACCGTGGCTTCGGCGCTCTTCATCCCGAGACGATGTGCAAGGCGGTCCGGAAGACGGGCGCCGACCTCGGCATGGCGCTCGACGGCGACGCAGACCGGCTGATCGTCTCCGACGAGCACGGGAACGTCGTGGACGGCGACGCGGTGATGGCGATCTGCGGACTCGATCTGCTTCGGCGCAGGGCGCTGCCGAAGAAGACGCTCGTGGCCACGGTGATGAGCAACCTGGGCCTCGATCAGTGCCTGGCCAAGGCCGGAGGCCGGGTGCTGCGCACGCGGGTGGGCGATCGATACGTGCTGGAGGAGCTCCGGCACGGAGGGTACAGCTTCGGCGGCGAGCAGAGCGGGCACATGATCTTCCTCGACCACGCCAACACCGGCGACGGCACCATCGCGGCCCTGGCACTGCTGGCGGTGATGGTCGAGAGCGGCAGGCCCATCTCCGAGCTGGCGAGGTGCATGGACGTGTTCCCGCAGGCGCAGCTCGGGCTGGTGGTAAAGAACAAACCCGAGCTCGGGTCGCTCGCCGGGGTGATGCGCGCCATCCGCGACGTCGAGCAGAAGCTGGGCGACAACGGGCGGGTGCTGGTCCGCTACAGTGGGACGGAGCCGAAGGTCCGCGTGCTCGTCGAGGGGCCGGATCAGAAGTTGATCGACGGTTACGCCGCAGAGATCGCTTCCGAGCTGAAGAAGGCGATCGGCGCGTAGGCTCTCGATCCGGATGTGTTCTACACTATACCGGGGAGGCAATCTCGATGCGCCTCGGCATCAACATCGATCACGTCGCCACGCTGCGGCAGGCGCGCAAAGGGCTCTATCCGGATCCGGTCGCCGCGGCGGCGCTCGCGGAGCTGGGAGGCGCCGATCAGATCACGCTCCACGTGCGCGAGGATCGGCGGCACGTCAGCGACCGGGACCTGGAGCTGCTGCGCAAGACCGTGAACGGCACGCTCAATCTGGAAATGGCCGCGCTGCAGACCATGTTGAGCCTCGCGCTCCAGCACCGCCCCGACACGGCGACCCTGGTGCCGGAGCGCCGCGAAGAGCTGACCACCGAGGGCGGGCTCGACGTCGTCAACAACCGCGAGGAGATCGGCAGGGTGGCCCGATCGCTGCGGGATGCCGGCGTGGAGGTCTCGCTGTTCGTCGATCCCGACCTCGAGCAGATCAAGGCCAGCCACCGCGCCGACGCGCAGGCGGTCGAGCTGCATACCGGCCGGTACTGCGAGGCGCGCACGCAGCGGGACCGCGCCCGGGAGCTGGCGCGCATCGTCGAGGGCGCCAAGGCGGCGGCCAAGCTCGGATTGCGCGTCGCCGCCGGGCACGGCCTCGACTACTGGAACGTCAAGCCCGTGGCCGAGATCGCGGAGATCACCGAGCTGAACATCGGTTACGCGATCGTGTGCCGCGCCGTGCTCACCGGGATCGAGCGCGCCGTGCGCGACATGAAGGACCTGATCGGATGAGGCTGCTCACCGCGGCCGAGCAGCGCGAGCTCGATCGGCTCGCAGCGGCGGAAGCGGAGCTGCCCACGCGGGTGCTGATGGAGAGCGCCGGCGCCGCGGTGGCGCGCGCGGTCGCAGAGCTCTCGCCGCGCAAAGTGGTGGTCTTCTGCGGGCCGGGGAACAACGGAGGGGACGGCTCGGTCGCCGCGCGGCTGCTCCTCGACGTCGTGCCCGAGGTGTACGCCTGGTACACGCGCCCGCCCGAGCAGCTGAAGGACGATGCCGCTCTCGCCGCCAAGGCATGGCGCGCCGCCGGCGGGGAAGACGCAAAGCGGACGCTGCGCGGCGGGCCCGGCGTGGTGCTGATCGATGCTGTGTTCGGCAGCGGCCTTTCCCGACCGCCCGAAGGCGCCGAGGCGGAGGCGATCCGCGCGCTGAATGCGGCCCGCGAGCGGGGCGCGACGATCGTCGCCGTGGACGTGCCGAGCGGCGTCGATTCGGACACGGGGCATCTCTACCCGGTGCACATCGCCCGGGCGGACGTCACCGTCACGCTCCATGCGCCCAAACGCGGCCTGTACCTGCATCCGGGCGCGGATTGCGCGGGCCGGATCGCGGTCGCCCCCATCGGCATTCCCCGCGCGCTGGAGGAAAAGCTTGCCGGTCCGGCCTGTGAGCTGATCGACGAGGACTGGGCGCTCGCGCACCTCCCTCCGCGCCCGCGCAATGCGCACAAGAACGATTTCGGCCACCTGCTCGCCGTCGCCGGATCCGCGGGAAAGAGCGGCGCCGCTGCGCTGGTGTGCGAGGCGGCGCTGCGGGCGGGAGCGGGGCTCGTGACGCTTGCCGCGCGCCCGGAGATCGCGCCGGCGCTGCGCGGACTGCCGGAAGCGATGTTCGTTCCGCTCCCCGGAAGCGGGCCGCTCTCGCTCGCGGACTTTCCACCCTTGCGGGAGGCGCTCAAGGGGAAGACGGCACTCGCCGTCGGACCGGGAATCCCGCGCGGCCCGGAGACGGCGCCTCTGATCGCCGAGCTCGTCGCAGCCGCGGAGGTGACCGTCCTCGACGCGGACGCGCTCAATGCCATCGCCGAGCACCGCGATCGGATCGCCGAATGGTTCCGGCGGGCGCCGACGCGGCCGCTGCTCACGCCGCATCCGGGCGAGTTCGCGCGCCTGACGGGGGAGGAGAGCGAACGCGTGCTGTCCGACCGGGTCGAGTCCACGGTGCGCGCCGCGCAGCGTTTCGGGGCCTGCATCGCGCTCAAGGGGGCGCACACGGTGATCGCCGATCCCGAGGGGTCGACCGGCATCTGCGCAGCCGGAAATCCGGGAATGGCCACGGCTGGCTCGGGCGACGTGCTCACCGGGATCGCCGGAGCGTTGCTGGCGCGCCGCGGAGGGATCGGGGGCACCGCCGAACGGGCGCGGCTGGCGGTGTTCCTGCACGCGACGGCCGGCGATCTCGCCGCCGCGGAGATGGGAGAGACACCGCTCGTCGCCACGGACATCGCGCGCACCGGGCTGCCGCGCCTGTTCCGGCGCTGGGGCCGATGATCCGGGAGCTCTTGCTCAAGACCCCCGCGGCGACCCGCGCGCTCGGACGAAGGCTGGGTGCGGCGCTGCAACCCGGAGACTTCGTGGCGCTGACCGGGGACCTCGGCACCGGCAAGACGCTGTTCGTCAAAGCAGTCGCCGAAGGGGCCGGCGCCGAGCCAGCCAGCTCTCCCAGCTTCGCGCTGCTCAACCGGTACGGCGGCCCGGTGCCACTCCAGCACCTGGACCTGTACCGGATCGCCAATCAGGCCGAGCTCTTCTCGCTGGGATTCGATGATCTCCTCGAGGAGCCCGCCGCGACGCTCTGCGAATGGGCGGATCGGGCATCCGATGCGCTTCCGCGGGATCGGTTGGAGGTCGCCTTCGAGTACGCCGGCCCGAGGTCGCGCAAGGTGCGCCTGCATGCCACAGGCGCGCGAGCGGAAAAACTGCTCGCCGCGGCGACGTCCATATGATGGCGGCATGCCCATGTCCGTCACCTGTCCCCAATGCGGGCTCACGCCGGAGACGCCCGCCGATCGCATCTGCCGCGGCTGTGCGAATGCCATCTCTTCGCTCGTCGCCCCGGCCCGATCCGTGCTCGGCCTGGGCAAGGAGGCAGCCGCGAAGGCTGATCATCGGGGAGTCGGTCGCGCCGACGATGCGGATCAACCAGGAGAAGTTCGAGCAGGCCGTGATCGAGGAGATGAAGGGCCGGCTGACGAAGCTCGAGAACCTCGGCCGCCAGGCGCTGCCGGTGGGCGCCATGCTGCACCTGAGGGGGGTCACTCCGGCAGCAGCGAAGTCACCCTGAGCCGCAGCCGCTCGTCCACGGCGACGAGGGCTTCCTCCGGCAGCAGCCGCCAGGCACGCTTGCCGCCGGGAGGCGGCTCGCCGGGATCCTCGCTGGCGATCGCGACGTAGCCGCAGGCGCCGCTCCGATCCGGAGCGGGTGAGGACAAGAAGAGCGTGCGCCCCCGCCGGCAGGCGAGCAGCAGCCGGCCGTCGGTCGCGAGAAAGGTCGTGCTCGCGCGGGCATCGCCGCGCTCCGCGACCTCGCGCACGAGCGCGACGGTCTCCGCCAGCGCGGCCGCCGCCGAGCCGGCGTCGGCGCGCTCGGGATCGCAGTGCTGCTGCAGACGCGAGAGGAAGAGCAGGAAGCAGCGCTCGCTGTCCGTCTCGCCCAGCAACTCGCCCCGCAGCGAGGGATCGATCAGGGCTTCGAGGAGCGGCCGCACCCGTTCCCAGTCCGGCAGCGTGCCGTTGTGCGCGAACAGCCAGGGTCCCCGCTGGAACGGATGTGTGTTCTCCTCCGCCACCCGCCCTACACTGGCCTTGCGGACGTGGGCGACCACCGTCTGTGCACTCACGAACTGCGACAGCTTCTCGAAATCTGCGTCGCCGTGGGCGGGAGTGAGACTGCGGACTACACGTGGCGTTCCGTCCTCGTACCAGCCGACGCCCCAACCATCCGGATGCTCGCGACTTTGCACGCGAAGTGCGTTTGCGCCGTGGAACAGCTCGTGGGATACGCGGTCCCGGTCCCGGGATCGGCAGCCGAAAAGGCGGCACATCGCGGGGGGAGTGTAATCCAGGCGGCCGTTGTGCTGTAATTTTGATCGCCGCCGACGTTTGCCATGTAGGAGGATGAACCGCGATGTGGGCAGCGATGGCGCTCGTGCTCGCTTCGTCGACGGCACCCCCGGTCGTCGCGCTGCTGCCTCTGCGGCCGTTGGGCGCGCCCGCGGACGTGGTCCATGCCCTGGAAGTGACGTTGCGCAACGAGCTCGCGCAGCTGCCCGAGGCCCGGCTGGCGCCCGCGAAGGCCGTCGCAGACGCGCTGAAGCGCGAGCCGGGCTGTGAGGCGAAGGTCTCATGCGCTGCCGCGGGCGCAGCCCACGCCGGCGCCCGCCAGCTGATCATGGGCACCACCAGCCAGCTCGGCGATTCCTTCATGATCGACTTGAAGCTCCTCGAGGCCCGGACCGGGCAGGAGTTGCGCCGTGTCACCCATCCGGTGAGCGGGGCGCAGGATGCCTTGATCGAGATGGTGCGCGAGGCAGCGGTGCAGCTGCTTGCGCCGCAGAGGTTCGCCGGCGCGTTGCGGGTCAATGCCAAGGGCGCCGAAGGGGCGCAGCTGTTCCTCGATGGCAAGCTCGCGGGGACCCTTCCACTCGCGCAGCCCCTGGAGGGTCTCTCCCCAGGACAGCACGTGGTGCGCGTGAAGGACAAGGCTCAGGAGATCAGCACGTTCGTCGAGGTGCGGTTCGGGCGCACCACCGACGCACAGATCCAGTTCGGTGCCCCTCCCGTCGTCTCGGTGCCCGCGGCGGCCCTCCCGGTCGCCATCTCGGCGTCCGCGCCGCGCAAACCAGCGTGGGTCCGCCCGGTCGCCGTCGCCGCGCTCGGCGCCGGGGTGGCGAGCGCCGTCATCGGCGCCGCCTTCAACGCCCGCGCGGGCTCCTCGTCGACACCGAGCGCTGCCGGTTCCAACCAGCTGACCACCCGCAGCGCCCAGCCATACGTGGACGTCAATCGCGATGCCAACCTGGCCCGCGGCTTCTACGTGGCCGCCGCGGTGCTGGCTGCGGCGGGGGGTGGTCTCCTCTGGTGGGACCTGCAGGTCGACTCCATCGGAGTGACCACCCACTTCTGACCACCGCGGGAAACCTGCTCCCGGGAAACCGCCGTGCTAGCGTCGAAACCGTCGCTTTCGCGAGGAGGAACGTCGTGTCCCGCAGCGCCGCGATCTGCCTTCTGTTGCTCGCGTCCGCGGCTTGCCGCAACAACGACCCGGACCCGAGGTTCCAGCAGGCGTCCGCGATCTACCAGCAGCTCTACGCCACGCAGCTCGACGACGCTTATGCCGATCCGAGGATGGAAGACGTGGTGGCGCTGCTGGGAAAGGTCAATCCCCGCTCGATCGATGCCGAACGCGCGCAGGCCATGCTCCGCACCATCCAGAAAGGCCGCGTAGAGCTGGCGAAGGAACGCGCCGAGCGCGAGAAGATGGCCGCCGCCGCGGCGCAGAGTCTCGCCACCGTACAGGTGAACCTCGATCCCTCGAAGATGCTCGCGGCCAGCGAGCCCGACGCCGGGCAGCCGCTGGATCCGTTCGGGCCAGGCGCGTCGGTCGCCGATCTGAACAAGCAGAACGGCGGGTGCCTCGTAGACAACGAGCCGTTCAAGGAGCAAGGCACGGGGGTGGCCGGCACGGTGTACCGCGTCGCTCCTTCGGATGTGTGCCGGGGCAAGCTGCCGGGGCTGAGCGGCCAGATCGTCCTGGTGGTCGACGGCAAGATCTATCGCCGGACGGCGGACCCGGGACCACCTCCGCCACCGCCTTCGGCTACTGCGGCGGCAGCTCGCTCGCCGGCTGCAGGCGCGCGCCCGACTCCGCCGCCGGGTGGTCCACCCTCTGCGGCGCAGGGCCAGCAGCCGCAATAGCGCCGGGCGCTGCGGCCTGCTAGACAACGCAGCCCGATGGCCGAGCTGTCGTACACGCTATTGCGCCTGCTCCCGAAGAACACGCTGTCGCGCGCAGTGGGAGCCGCATGCCGCGCCAGCGCGCCCAGGCCGGTGGTCCGCGCGGTGATCCGCGCTTTCGCGCGCAAGTACGGCGTGGACATGAGCGAGGCGGAGCGGCCCATCGACGAGTATCCGACGTTCACGGAGTTCTTCACCCGGCGCCTCAAGCCGGGCGCGCGCGCCATCGCTCCCGGGGAGCTCTTGCCCGTGAGCCCGGTGGACGGAACGATCGGCGAGCTGGGCGACATCGTCGAGTCGCGCCTGTACCAGGCGAAGGGAAAGCACTACACGCTGGCCGAGCTGATCGGGGGACCACGCGCGGAAGAAGATGCGCGGCACTTTGCCGGCGGCGCGTTCTGCACCATCTATCTCGCGCCGTACAACTACCACCGGATTCACGCGCCCCTGGGCGGCGAGATCTCCGGATACGTCAACATGCCGGGACAGCTCTGGCCGGTGAATCCGGCCGGCGTCCGCAACGTGGAGAAGCTCTTCTGCGTCAACGAGCGCCTGACCACTTTCCTGAAGACGCCCCGCGGCGCGTGCGGTGTGGTGGCGATCGGCGCGACCAACGTCGGGCGGATCCGCGCCGTATACGACGACGTCGTCACCAATGCGCGGCGCACCCGCCAGCCGGCGCGCAAGATGTACGAGCGCCCGCTGCGCATGGAGAAGGGCGGCGAGCTGGCGGTGTTCGAGATGGGCTCGACGGTGGTCGTGCTCTTCGCGCCGGGAGTGAAGCTCGCGCCGCGCCTGCTGCCCGGGCTGCAGATCAGGCTCGGCGAAGCGCTGGAATCGCCATGAGCCAGAAGATCCGCGGCGTGAAGGGCACCCGCGACGTCCTGCCGATCGATACCTACGTGAAGGACGACGACCCGTGGGTGCGCGTCGGCCACTACCAACTGATCGAGCAGACCGCCCGCGAGCTGTTCCCGCTCTACGGCTATCGCGAGGCGCGCACGCCCATCCTCGAGCGGACCGAGCTGTTCGTGCGGGGGATTGGCGAGGTCACCGACATCGTCGGCAAGGAGATGTACACCTTCGACGATCGGGGTGAGTCGGTCACCCTCCGGCCCGAGAACACCGCGTCCCTCGTGCGCGCGTACATCGAGCACAATGTCAACCAGCAGGAGCCGGAGACCAAGTGGTGGTACCTCGGGCCGATGTTCCGCCGCGAGCGGCAGCAGCGGGGCCGATACCGGCAATTCACCCAGATCGGCGTCGAGGCGGTCGGCAATCCCGGGCCGCGCATCGATGCGGAGCAGATCGAGATGCTCGATCGCTGGCTGCGGATGCTCGGCATGCCCTTCTCCATGCATTTGAACACGCTGGGGGACGCCAACTGCCGCCCGCGCTACCGGGAAGCACTGCAGCAATACTTGCGCGCGCACGCAGCCGACCTCTGCGAGGAGTGCCGCAAGCGGACGGAGACGAATCCCATCCGTGTCCTCGACTGCAAGAACCCGAAATGCCAGGAAGTGGTGGCCGGCGCGCCACAGATGCAGGCGTTCCTCTGCGACGCGTGCAAGGCGCACTTCGCCGGCGTGCAAGAGGCGCTCCAACGGCTCGGAGTCGCGTTCGTCATCGATCCGAAGCTGGTCCGCGGCCTCGATTACTACACGCGCACCGCATACGAAGCGATCGCCACCTCGGGGCTCGGCGCGCAGAGCACGGTCGCCGGGGGTGGCCGGTACGACGGTCTGGTAAAGGAGCTGGGCGGCGCAGACGTCCCCGGGATCGGGTTCGCCGCCGGCGTGGAGCGGATGGCGCTTCTCGTCGCCCAGCAGGGCAAGGAGCACGTGACCCGGCCGGTGGTGTTCATCGCCCCCCTGGGCGAGACCGAAGCGGCGCGCGCCGATGAGCTGGCCCAGCAGCTTCGCGCCGAGGGCATCGCAGCCGAGGTGAGCTTCCGGAAGGCGAATCCCGCAAACCAGCTCAAGCGCGCCGACGCGCTCGGAGCGCGGTTTGCTCTGGTGCTCGGAGATGCCGAGCTGAAGGCGGACCGCGCAAAGCTGAAAGAAATGAAGACCGGCGCACAGCACGAGGTGACGCTCTCCGGGCTCGCGGGCGAGGTGAAGAAGCTGGCGGAAGGGTCTCGATGACGGTCGCGCCGGCAATCCTCCTGCGGGCGCCGGTGGAGAACGTGCCGCGGCAGGTCACTTCCTGCTGGTCTCGCGCAGCCTGCGGGTGAGCACCTTCATCACGCCCATGGCGATCTCCGGGCGCTCGCCGAGGATGTCGCGAAAGTCGTCGCGGCCGATCTTCAGCAGGACCGAATCCTCGACGGCGGTGACGCTGGCCGACCTGGGCTCCGAATCGAGCACCGCCATCTCCCCGAACACGTCGCGCTCGCCGAGCCGCACCAGCTCCTTGCTGCCCTGGTGTACCTTCACCTTTCCTTCGACGATCAGGTACAGCGCATCACCCGTCTCGCCCTGGGCGAAGACCTGGTCGCCCGCCGCCAGCGGCTGCTCCTCGGCGATCTCGGCGATCTGCGCGAGCTCCTCGGACGGCAGGGTGCGGAAGAGGTCGATGCTCTTGAGGAACAGCACCTTCTCCACGGTGGAGATCATGCGCTCGCCCTCGGCGCGGATCGATCGAGCAGCGCGCGGACGGTGCGGCTGACCGAGGGCGCGGGATCGCCCGCCAGCGGCGCCAGCAGCCGGGAAGCTTCCGCCGGCGCCGCGCGGGCGACCGCGAGCGCCGCTGCTTCCCGCAGTGGCGCCGGCGCCGCATGCAGACCCGCCTCCAGCGCCGGCAGCAGACGAGCGAGGGGCACAGGCCCGTCCAGCGCCCAACGCGCCGCGCACGCCGCTACCCAGGGGCCACACTCGCCGCCGATCAGCGCGGAGACGATCTCGGCGACCGGCCGCCCGTCCGGGACCACCTGATCGCCGCGGCGCTTCGACTCCTCGAGGTTGGCCATCACCTCACGCTTCCACGGCTCCGGCAGCGCGTTGTCCAGCACCTCGATGGCGTTCCCGCGCGCCGCCCCGGATTCGGAGCGCAGGTTCTCGGCCACCACGTCGACCCGCACCCGTGGCAGCAGCACCTCGAGGAGGACCAGCGCCTGCAGCACGCGCGCGTCGCGCTCCTCGAGCAGCGCCATCCCCAGCAGTTCGGCCGCGGTGCGCGGCACGTGACCCGCCGCAGGAAGCGGGAGCTTCTTGAAGATGGAGAGGACCGTCCGGGCCCCGGCCAGCTCCACGTGGACCGCGCGCTCGACACGGGCGCCTTCGATGCGCACCCCGCGATGGCGGCGCGTGAGCCGTGCCAGCGATCGCGCTGCCGCCTTGCGGACCGCCGGCTCGCGGCAGATGAGCGCCGAGACCAGAGCGTCCGCCGCCTCGCGGGTCGCAAGCCGTTGCAGTACGAGCGCGACCCCGCGGCGGCAGTCCACCTGCGAGGCTTCGTCGAGCAGGATGGCCTCGAGCGCACCCTCGATCCCGGGGCCGAACGCGGCCAGCGCGCTCACCGCTTCCAGCGCGGTCTCGCGGCGCTGGAACTGTTCGACCAGCGCGGCGACGAGCTCGGAGGCCCGGAGCTTGCCGGAGGCGGCGATCGCGGCGCGGCGCACGATGAGATCCGGGTCCCGCAGGAAGGCGAGGAGGGGGCGGAAGAATCCACCTACTCCGATCCTGCCGAGGGCGTCGGCGGCGGCGGCGCGATCGCGCGGATCGCCGGCCCCGAGCAACTGCTTGAGTGGTTCCGCCGCCGCCAGCACTCCGTCGATTCCAGCATGGCGGATCAGGGCCACGGCGGCCGCCGCGCGAACGACGGCCTCGGGAGCGGTGCGGACGTCGAGGAACGGCAGCACCGTCGGCACCGCCGCCTCCTGCTCGATGGCGCATACCGCGCCGAGCGCCGCCGCGCGCACCTCCGCGACGGGATCGCGCAGCAGCGCGCGCATGTCGGCGAGGGGCTCGGGCCTGCGCAGCTGGCCGAGCTCCTCCAGGGCGGCGGCCCTCACGGCCGAATCCCGGTGCCGGAGCAAGGAGCGCAACTCGGGCGTGAAGTCCGCTTCGTGCGCCAGCTGCCGGACGAGGGTGAGCGCGTGCAGGACCGTAGCCGGATCGCTGCCGAGCGCCGTGCGCAGGGCCCCAACGGTCCCCTCGTTGACCCGGGAGAAATGCGAGCTGGAGAGATCGAGGCGCCTTCGCTCGAGCGACTCGACCAGGCCGCGCACGTACTCGCCTCGTGCGCGCAGCAGGAGCCAGACCCAGGCGCCGACGAGCACCAGCACGGCGGCCGTGAGCGGGCGTCCGCGTCCACCGGATTGCTTGTAGAAGAGAAGCACGGCGCCGGCGAGCGCGACCGCGGTCGGTTTGAGCACGCCGTCGATGAAGGCCTTTGCCCGCCCGCGCACGTGCGGCGGAACGGGCGCGTACAGGAGCTGCATCGAGGCGTCGTTGATGGTGTAGCGGAAGATCGTATCGGAGCCCTTGGCGAGCGAGCTGACGAGGAGGCCGGGAGTCGCGCTCGCCGCAGAGGTGCCGGATCCGAGGGCGAGACCGAGCGGGAGGGGAAGCAGCGAGGCGAGGATCCCGTACCGCTCGAGCAGCCGGCCCGTGACCCAGATCTGCACCGCGAGCGCTACGCCGCCGCAGATTCCATAGAAGCGGCCGAAGTACCCGGCCAGATCGTTCTCGTCGAGCACCGCGGCCGCGGAGAGCTTGAACTGGAAATCGACGATGGTGACCGCCGCGGCGCTGACCGCGCCGATGAGGGCGACGATGGTGAGGTGCTTGTTGGAGAGGAAGGTGAGCCCGGCGCGCGAGAGCACCGGCGCCTTGCGGACCGGCCGCGAGCGCAACAGCGGAGTGCCGGCCGCAGCCATTCTCGACCCCGCTTGCGCGAGCCCGGCGCAGAGGGCGAGCTGCCCGACCATGAGCAGCAGCAAGTTGTGCGCCCCGACCACCTGCGCGTAGCGGCCGACCAGCAAGCCGAAGATCACGTTGGCGAGAGTTCCGCCGCCGCCGATCAGACCGAACAACCTCTTCGCCTCGCGCGCGTGGAAGACATCGTTGGCCAGCGTCCAGAACTGGATCACGACCAGCGAGCCCATCGCCTCGACGAAGACGTACAGCGCTGCGTACACCCAGACCGCGTCGGTCACCGTGAGGACGGCCCAGAAGGCGGCACCGAGCGCGGCACAGCCGAGAGCGCTCACCGCGTTGAGCAGGCCGCGTGGCAAGCGGTCCGCGATCCGCGCGTACGACCAGGAGACCAGCACGATGGCGATCGAGCTCCAGATGTACATCCCGGCGAGCCCGCGGGCGGGACGGTTCGAGAGGTAGAGCGCGTCGCGGACCGAATGGCCGACCACCACCGCGCCGATCGCGTTGGCCGCGTAGAGCGACATCAGCGCGACGCGCCGCTGTTCTCCGGGGCGGATGCGCAGGCCGGCTTCCAGCGCTCGTGCGATCTTGCCTGCCATCCGTGGTCAGAGTAGCAGCGCCGGAGACAGCGCTGCACGGGTCCGATGTCGCCGCCTGTACCACGTCAGAACACGCCTCCGAGGGCGGCATAGCAGTCGACGATCGCCAGAGGGCCCGACTCCAGGCCGCGCGCGCATCCCAGGCGGACATCCGTGGGCAGGATCCACCCCAACACCACCTCCGCGCGCAGCTCCGCGCCCGCCCCGGCGTGCAGCTGGAAATCCCGGCCTTCGAAGCGGAACGCGTCGCCCACATCGGTGTACAGCGCTCCGTGCAGGCGGCGCAGGTAGACCGGCAGCGTCCATGCGCCGGTTTCGACGTCGTAGATGGGAAAGCGGTATTCGGCGGTGCCGAGCGCGTAGGCGGTGCCGTGGAAGGCGTCGCCGACGAATCCGCGCAGGATGCGCAGCGGCGCAGTGGCCGGGTTGAGCACGGCCCGCACCGGGTTGCCCTGCTGAAACCCGCCGAGAAAGAAGTCGTGTCGATTCGCCAGATCGCCGTGGGAGACGCCGAACGAGCCGCGCAGCGCCAGCGCGTGATGCCAGGGAACGCCGTGGCTGTTCCAGGGCAGGGCGAAGAATTTCGTCGCCGCTGCCGTCGCCTGCCAGAACGAGAACCGGCTGCCGAGTGCCGGGTCGGAGAGGCGGAGCGAGAGCACGAATCGCTGGCCCTGCTCGCTGGAGATGCTGCGGACGAATCTGCGCGTGTCCGACCAGGAGTACGTCAAGCTGGCTGCCGCGAGGAGCCCGGGTGAGGCCGGGACCCCGAGCGGATTCCGGTCGACGCTCAGATCCTGCAGCTCGTACGTGAGCGAGATCGCCTGGCCGTGCTCGACTTCCGAAAAGGGGAACGAGGCCGAGATCGACCCGCCGATCGATCGCTCATAGTAGTACCCTGGCGCATCGAGGCCGCCCGCCGCCTGAGGCGTGCCCACGTCGCGGATGAGCTCCAGGGTCAGGTCGGGATAGAAGGAGTGGTTGATGTAGATGACGTCCCAGCCGGGGACTTTTCCGCTCAGGCTCCACCACGCGCTCGCGGCGTATTCGTGGCGGTCGAGGGCGTCGAAGCCGGCGGTGAGCGCGCCGACGATGGTGCCGTAGGAATCGGCGGCCGCGTAGGGAAGCCAGAAGTGCGGGCGCAGCGTCGCCCAGGGCGAGTAGGGCCGGCTGGGGTAGATCTCCTCGGCGGCCAGGACAGTCGCCGGCGGCCGCTCGGCAGCGACGGATGCATCGGTCGCAGGTCGCCACGATGCCGGATCGAGCGGGATGCGTCCCACGTCGTATCCGCGCCCGCTGTACGTGACCAGCGCGAGCTGCGTTCCGTCGGGCGAAGGCTCCGGCTCGAACGCACCGAGCACCACGTTGGTGACCTGGCGGACTTCGCCCGGACGCCAGGCGAACAGGTTGTAGATGCCGGTCCGGTCGCTGCTGAAGAGCAGCCATCGCCCGTCGCGCGTCCAGGCCGGGTCCCGGTCGAGCGCGCGGTCATGGGTCACATCGGTGACCGCGAGGGAGCTCCGCTCCACGATCCGCACGTCCCAGCCTCCGTCGCGGTGCTGGAGGAAGGCGACGCGGCAGCCGTCGGGCGAGAAGCGCGGGCTGTCCACCGGGTCACCGCCAGGATCCTCGAAAAGGATCCGCGGTCCTTGCGCGGCGAGCTCGGCGATGGCCGTCCTGCCACCGGGACGCCGCCAGACGAACGCGACGGCGCCGTCGCCGGCGACATCGGGAGTGCGCGCCCGCAAGCCGCGGCTGAGGCGGCGCTCGTCACCGCTCGCCGGATCCACGGAATAGAGGTCCTGCACGATCTCGAACTCCTGGTACACCTCCTCGCGGGCGTAGACGACCTTCCCGTCCGGCGCGACCGCGAGCGTTGCATCGCCGCCATCCGACCAGAGCGTCGCGAGGTGGCGATCCCCGGGCCGCACCGGATCGGACATCGCCTCGGCCGGTCCGCAGCATGGTCCGGGGCGGAGCGCGCGGATCTCCGGCAGGCGGTCCGGTCCGGCGTTCGTGTAATACAAGGTCGTTCCGTCCGGGCTCCAGCGCGGCGTCCGCACCCACTCGCCAAGGCGGGTCAGCGGCTCGATGGGCGTCTCGCCTTCCGCGCGGACCTGGGCCCGCATCCGCAGTGCGCGATCGAGCTCGTGGGCCGCGAACTCGTCGTAGAGCTGCAGATAGGTGCGGCCGAGGACGCGCTCGGCGCTGAAGTTGAGCGCGAACGGGACGGCCCTGGAGCCGAAATCATGCGAGAGGTCGCGCAGAGCGCCGAGGCCGTACTGGGCCTGGATGAAGGAAAGGAACCGCGAGCCGACCGTGTACTGCCCGAAGCCGCGCGGCCAGGCGAGCGGGAGGTTGGAGAGCGTATCGATCCGCGGGAGCTTTCCTTCCAGCACTTCCGCGCGCACCACCATGTCCTCTTCCGAGGAGCGCACTCTTCCCGCGCCGCTCACTTCGCTCTCCGCGAAGGTGGCGATCCCTTCGATGAACCAGCGGGGCTGGCCGCCGTTGGTGATCCAGAGCTTGCCGAAGACGTCGTTCACCGCCGCGGGCAGCCCGAACACGGTGTCGAGGTGCAGGATGTGGGTGTACTCGTGCGAGATCAGCTCGTAGACAGGATCGTCGAAGTCCGCGAGCGTGCTGCGCGAGTCGGGCGGAGCAGCGTACGCGTGGATCAAATTGTAGAGCACCGGGCTCGCGTTGCCGTTGGCGAAATCGGTATCGTCCTGGACGACGACGTGCGTGCGCTCCTCCGGCACGTGGTCGAGCAGCGGAACGAGTCGCTGGTGCGACAGCTCCGCTGCCCGCGCCGCCTTCTGCGCGTACCAGTACATCCCCTGGTGGTAGTGCACCTCGAAATGCGGCGTTTCCAGCGTTTCCCAGACGAAGCGCGGGTCGAGCGCCGCCGCCGGGTACGCCGCGACGAGGACGAGTAGCGCTATCCGCATTTCAGGCGGTGCGCAGCCCCGGCGCCGCTCCGCGCTCGGGGATGCCGGCGAGGAATTTCTCCAGGCGCAGCGTGATCAGCTCGGGCTGCTCGATCGGCGCCACGTGCGTTCCGCCAGGGACCGTCAGGAGCTCCGCGCCGGGAATGTGCGAGTGCATCTGCTGGCTCAGCCAGTAGGGGGTGAACGTATCGTCGGTGCCCGCCACGATCAGGGTCGGCACGTTGACGTGCGGCAGATGGTCGAACGCGCTGTGCTCGCTGGCGTGCTTGAGCATGCCGAGAAAGAGCTGCGGATCCATTCCGGCGAGGTGCCGGAAGTAGGGCATGAAGTCGTCCCTTCGCACCAGCCTGCCGTTCACCTCGAAGTGCGTGGCGAACTGATAAGCCACCTCCCCGCTCGCGGCCAGCCGCCAGATCAGGCTCATCGCCTGCGGATACCTGGCGGCCGCCGTGATCATCGAAGGCAGGAGGATCTTCAGCGCCTTGTTGTCGTGAAAGGTGTCCAGCGGCAGGCCGTGCGAGCCGCAGAGCAGCACCAGACCGAGCACCTGTTCCGGACGCCTGCGGTGATGCTCGAGCGCCACCTGCACGCCCATGGAATGTCCGAGGAGCACCGCCTGCGCCGTGCCCGTCGCTTGCAGGACGGCGTCCAGGTCCGACGAGATGTCGTCGAAACCGACCCGGCTGGCGTCGTTGGGGATGCCGCTGCGGCCGTGGCCGCGGTAGTGCCAGCGGACGATCCGGTGGCGGGTGGAGAAATCGCGGGCGATGTACTTCCAGGCGAACCCGTCGCATCCGATGCCGTCGCAGCACACCAGAGCCGGGGCGCCGTCTCCCACCACGGACCAGTGGATGCGGGTACCGTCGGGCGCTTCGGCGAAGCCTGAGGCGGCGCCGTGCAGCTCTCTCTGCATGCAGGAATGGTAGCGCATGTGGACGCCAGACGCTGCCGCGGAACGCGGGTTGCGGCCCGCGCAGTTGCTGGCTGATTTGCGCACCCGGGAACAGCCTTGAAAAGCGACTCTGAAATGCGCTGTATAGTATCCGGCGCGGATGAACGATCATCATCAGGCCTCCGACGATCAGCAACCCTCCGACCACTCGCGTGCCAGCGGCCCCGAGCGGGTCGGCGAGCATCGCAAGCTCGTGATCGCGATGGCCGTAGCGGTGGTTGCCACGGTCGCGGAAGGCGTCGGCGGTTGGCTCTCCAACAGCCTCGCGCTGCTGTCCGATGCGGGACACATGCTTGCCGACGCGGCGGCGATCGGGCTCTCGCTGTTCGCGCTCCGAATCGCCAGCCGCCCTGCCGATGCGAAGCGGACCTACGGGTACTACCGGCTGGAAATCCTCGCCGCGCTGGTGAACGGCGCCGTGCTCTTCGCCATCGCCGCCGGAATCGCCATCGAGGGATATCACCGGCTCATGCATCCCGTGCCGGTTCGCGTGCAGACGATGGTGATGCTCGCCTGCCTCGGGATCGCGCTGAACGCCGTCGGTATGTGGATCACGCACGGCAGCGCACAGGGGAGCATGAACCTGCGGGCCACGTTCCTGCACCTGGCGGGGGACCTGCTCAACTCGATCGGAGTACTGGTATCCGCGCTGCTGATCGCCTGGACGGGGCAGCTCGCCGCCGACCCCATCGTCAGCTTCCTCATCGCAGCCACCATCGTCTGGAGCGCGATCCGCCTTTGCCGGGATGCGGTGGACGTCCTGCTCGAGGGCGCGCCGCGCCACATCCCGGTCGCCGAGGTCTCTTCGGCGATCGCGAACGTACCCGGCGTGGCGGCCGTGCACGACCTGCACGTCTGGACGATCACCAGCGGGCTCATCGCGCTCTCCTGCCACATCGTGGTGAGCTGCGAGGGTCCGGATTGCCGCAGCCACGACGAGATCCTCACCGAGGCGAAGGCCGTGCTGCGCGGCCGCTTCGCCATCGAGCACACCACCATCCAGTTCGAGAGCGATCGCTACCAGCACGAAGAGGTGATTCACTGAAGCGGAACGGGCTGCTGCAGCGCGTCTGGTCGCGCCGGCCCGCGAAGGCGGTCTCGAGGCTGGGTGGCCGCCAGTTGCTCGTGCTGAGCGCACGGGATCTCCTGGCCGCGGCCGCGCGCGAAGAGCTGCTGTTGGTCGCGTTCTACGCGCCGGCCCCGGCGGCGATCGCCGGATTTGCGCGTGCGGCGCGCGACGCGGAGGCGCCGCTCGTCCTCGTCCGGCCCTCGGGGGCCG
The DNA here is from genome assembly GCA_005879505.1 of Deltaproteobacteria bacterium. Lineage (GTDB taxonomy): Bacteria > Myxococcota > Myxococcia > Myxococcales > 40CM-4-68-19 > 40CM-4-68-19. The sequence goes on along the minus strand of VBKQ01000142.1, from coordinate 4,965 downwards.
CGGAGGAGAAGGGCCCGCAGGAAGCGCGAGACGACATCGCTTTCGCCGATGCGGTCTTCCGCGCGGCCGGAGACGTCGGGTTTCGCGGCCCCTTGGCGCTGCTCAAGGACCCTCCGCGCGCCGGCAGCGCGATCCCCGACGCGGAGCGCGTGCAACGCGAGATCGAGGCGGGATTCACCGGCGTCTCGATCACCGCCGCGGACACGCAGGAGGATGCCCGCGATGCCGCACTGACCGCGACCGCGGTGTGCCAGATGGAGCTTGGCCTGGAGATCGTTCCCCTCGGAGGAGCGCGGGCAGCGGCCGAGCTGGCGCGGCAGCTCAGGTCTCGCGGAGCGCCCCCGAGCGCGGTCCGCATCACGGGGCTGGAGGACGAGGCGGATGCGCTCGCGGCGGACCTGCGCGATATCGCGCTCTCGACGGCGATGGAGTCGATCGCGCTCCACCTTCCGCCCAGAGGGTTGCGGCAGCTGGTCGCCTCCGGACCGTTCCTGCGGGCGCTGCGGCGGTCGGTTCCGCGGGAGATGTGGGACCAGCTCCAGTCCTGGGCCGACGAGAACGGCGCGACCCCGGAGCAGGCGGCGGCGCGCCACCAGCGCATGCTGCGCGACCTGCCGGCGCCGATCCAGTCGCGACTCGAGGCGCTCTGCTGCTTCGAGGGCCTCGAGCTGCTTCGCGCGACCGGCTGCCGCGCGACGTCGGCCCGGCTGATCGCCGCGATCGCGGCGGCGCACGAAGGCGGGGATTGAGGATCGTCGGCGGCGAGGCGCGCGGCCGTCCGCTCCGCGCGGTACCGGGGAAGAGCGTCCGTCCGACGGCGGATCGCGTCCGTCAGAGCCTGTTCGATGCGCTGGGCCAACGCGTGGACGGGCTGGCCGTGCTCGATCTGTACGCTGGAACGGGCGCGCTTGCGCTCGAGGCGGTCTCCCGCGGGGCGGCGCGCGCGGTGCTGGTCGAGAACGACGCGCGCGCCTGCGCGGCGATCTTCCACAACATCGCGTCGCTGAAGTACGACGGCCGCTGCCGGGTGCTGCGCGGTGAGCTGCCGCAGGCGCTCGAACAGCTTCGCGGCGAGCGATTCGATCTGGTGTTCTCCGATCCGCCGTACGCATCGCGCGCCGCGCAGAAGACCCTCGACGCGCTGGGGTTGAACGAGCTGCTCGCTCCGGCCGCGAGAGTGGTGCTGGAAATGGACCGCCGCGAGCCGGTCCCGGAGCCGCCCCCGGGTCTGCGCGTCGCGGACGAGCGCCGCTACGGCGATACCCGCTTGCTCATCCTCTCAGCGGAATAGCTGCGGGTAGATGCGGAACTTCCGCTCGCTCCGCGCGGCGAATGCCGTGCCGTCGACGCCGATGCCAGTCAGCGGTGCCCCCAGATCGACCGTGCCGCACAGCGTCCCGTCGGCTCCGACGATCTCGCGCCCGAACGCCATCGCGCTTCCGCCCGGAAGGAGGAAGAAGTCGCCGCGCGAGGCGAGCCACGCCGGCGCCGGGCGCTCGCGGGTGTCCCCGGCCCCGATCAGGCCGCGCCACCTGCGGGAGGGGACTCCGCTGGGCGGCTGCGCGGCGATCGCGACCGCTCCTCCGGCGAGGGCGGCGGTGAATGGCGCACTGTCAGTCCAGCCAGCGACGGGGAACGTATCGGCCGAGAGCGTCCCATCGGGCGCGAGCCAGCGCGCTTTGGCGTCCGCATCGCCGTACACCTGCCACACGATCAGCGTCGCCCCGGTCGTGCTCATGGAGCCGCCGGTCATGGGATTACCGGCGGACGCCGGGAAAGCGCCCACGGTGCTGGTGGCACGAAGCGTTCCGTCCGCGCCGAACGATTGCGCGACGAGCTGGCCGCCGTCCAGGTGGAGGATCACGGCGCCGTGGGGGCCTGCGTACAGCACCCCCCCGCTCTGGGCGCTGCGAAGGTCGCCGTCGTGAGCGAGGAAATCGTACTCGGGGGGCGGCAACAGGACCGAGCCCCGCGAGCTGACGAACCCGTCCGCCAGGGGGCGCACGTCGACTCCGAGCGGCGCTTTGGAGATGAACCCGGACGGCTTCGGGACGAACAGGTAGTTGTTTTGCGGCGGGCCCACGTCCGCGCGATGGCAGGAGAGGACGACGGAGCCGCGCCCGTCGCTGGTGGCGGCGCTCGCGGAATCCCCCTGGAGACCGTCCATGCCCGCCCGGACGCCCGAGCAGATCGTGATGTCGGCGGCGCAGGATGCGGCGGCCGGGACCACCCCGGGACAGGCGCCGGTGTCCGCAATCGCGACCCCTTCACCCGCCGCGATGGAAGGGTCGCAGGGACCGGCTTCCGCCGGACCTGCGTCGGGCGCCGGCCGTGGAGGAAGCGGCGCGCCGACGTCGACCAGCGGATCTCCGGCCGGGCCACCTTGCGCACATCCGAAGATCAGGGTCGCTGTGGTCAGCCAGGCTGCGTGGCGCATGTGCCCGCAAACTGATCACGCCAGAGGTCGCGCGCACGCTTGCCGTCCGTTGCAGAACACATTTGACCTCGCGCGCTCTCTCCCGCAGGATGCCGGCCCGATGCCCCCGCGGATCGCCCTGTACCCGGGCTCCTTCGACCCGCCGACGAACGGCCATCTGAGCATCATCCAGCGCGGCCTGAAGATGTTCGACGGACTGATCGTCGCGGTGCTGAAGAACCCGGCGAAGGACGAGCTCTTCAGCGTGGAGGAGCGCGTCCAGCTGCTGCGCGGGGCCTTGAACCTCGACAAGCGGGTGCAGGTGAAGACGTTCTCCGGCCTGCTGGTGAAGTTTGCCCAGCAGGAGGGCGTCAATACCGTGTTGCGCGGCCTGCGGGCGGTGAGCGATTTCGAGTACGAGTTCCAGATGGCCAACATGAACCGCAAGCTCGACAAGGAGATCGAGACGCTCTTCATGATGACCGGCGAGGATTACTTCTACATCTCCAGCCGCTTCGTCCGGGACGTTGCGCGGCTCGGTGGCGACGTGAGCGGGCTCGTGCCCCAGAACGTCCTGGAAGCCCTGAAGAAGAGGTTCAAGTGACGAGCAGGCGTCTCGAAGCGGTGAAGCCGTCGGCAACCATGGCGATGACGGCCCGTGCCATCCAGCTGCGGCGCGAGGGCCGGGACATCGTCTCTCTTTCGGTGGGCGAGCCGGACTTCCCGGTCTTTCCCCACGTCGCGCAGGCGATCTCTGAGGCCCTGCGCAAAGGGTACACGAAGTACACGGCCTCGAACGGAATCATCGAGCTGCGCGAGGCGATCTCGGACTGGATGTTCCGCGAGGTTTCGCTGCGCTGGCCCCCCGGGCAGATCACCGCCACTTCCGGGGCCAAGCAGGCGCTCTACAACGCCTGCATGGCGCTGCTCGACGAAGGCGACGAGGCGGTGATCCCGAACCCGTACTGGGTGAGCTATCCGGAGATGGTACGGCTTGCGGGGGCAAAGCCCGTCGAGCTCATGCTCCGGCAGGAGGACGGCTGGTCGCCGCGGCCCGAGGATCTCGAGAAGCTGCTCACGCCGCGCACCCGGGTGTTCATGTTTTCCAGCCCCTCGAACCCGACCGGCGCGGTCTGGAGCGCCGAAACGATCCGCGGGATCGCGCGCGTGCTGGAGAAGTTCCCCAAGGTGGTCATCCTCTCCGACGACATCTACGACAAGCTGGTGTACGGGGGAGTCAAGGCCACCAACATCCTCCAGGTTGCGCCGCAGCTGAAGGATCGCACGGTCCTCGTGAACGGCTGCTCCAAGGCGTACGCGATGACCGGCTTGCGGCTGGGCTGGGCGTGCGGACCCGCCGAAATCATCGCGGGCATGAACAAGGTGCAGGACGCGAGCACCTCGAATCCGAGCTCGCTCTCGCAGCACGGCGCGGTCGCGGCGCTGCGCGGCCCACAGGAACCGGTGGAAGCGATGCGCGCCGACTTCGAGAAGCGGCGCCACCTGATGGTCGACCTCCTCCGCCAGGTGCGCGGGGTCGATGCGCACGCGCCGGACGGTGCCTATTACGTGTTCGGAAACTTCTCCGGGCTGCTGTCGCGGAAATATCGGGGCGAGCCGGTCGCCGCCACGCAGCGATTGGCGGAGATCCTTCTCGAGGACTTCGGAGTCGCCACCGTGTCGGGGAGCGCGTTCGGGCGCGAGGGGTTCCTGCGCCTGTCGTTCGCCATCTCCGAAGCGGACATCCGCAAGGCGATGGAGCGGGTCGCGCGCTGCGCGGCTTCGCTCGAGTAGATGGCGCGCGACGTCGTCGCGGAGATCATCGAGTACAACCGGCCGGGCGAAGGACCAGTGGAGGCCAGGGCGGAGGCGTTGCGGCGGAAGCTGGAAGCGCTGGCAAACACGCCATTCCAGTTCCTGCGAGGCACGTTCCATCTCATGGCGTGCGACGTGTTGCAGTCCCGCGTTTCACTGGCGCAGGGAACGGCGCCGGCCGGTCTGATCGTCGGCGATCTCCACCTGGAGAACTTCGGCGTCTACCGCGGGCAGAGCGGCGCGCTGGTCTTCGACGTGAACGATTTCGACGACGTCGGCTGCGGTCCCGTGGATCTCGATCTCAAGCGCCTGTGCACGAGCGCGCTGCTCCTTCCCGGTATAGACCCGCGCCTCCGTCTGGAGGCCGCGGTGGCGATCGCGCAAGCCTGGGCGTCCGAGCTGGAGAAGATGGGCGGCCGGTTCCCGATCCTGCCCTGGACGCAGGACAAAGCGGAGGGTGGGGTCGCCGATCTGTTGCGGGAGCGCGGGCGCCGCAAGCAGGAGGAGCTGATCGAGAAGGTCGCGCCCGCGGGAGACCGGATCGCGGACAGCGAGAAGTTCGCGCGCGTCGATCCGCAGTGGGTGGATCGGGTGCGTGCGGCGTTCGAGGAGTACGTCGAGCACTTGAAACAACTCAAGGCGCCCGATCCGCCGAAGGGAGGTGAAGTCCTCGACGTGGCCTACCGGTTCAAGGGGACCGGCTCGCTGGGCCGGGTGCGCTTCACGCTGCTCGT
>VBKQ01000527.1 GCA_005879505.1 Deltaproteobacteria bacterium | reverse complement strand
GACGTTGTCTACCGAACGCTGCCGGGGGTCGTCGCGGCGTGCAGGCGATGCTTAGGTTGGCCCGCGTGCAGACCGCAACGTTGCAGGGCGTTCCTGAGGTCGCGGCGCGCCAGGGACAGGCGGAGAAGGTGGCGCAGATCGCCTTCTTCGCGACGGCCCTCTTCGCCGCCCAGCTCTACCTCTCGCCGGCACAATGGTTCCCATTGCTGGAGCCGCTACACCACGCGGCCATCCTCTCCGTGGTCGGGCTCGCCGCGCTCGGCGCACGGCGGGCGCTCACCAACCAGCCGCTGTGGATGGGTTGGCGCACCGGGGTCCTCGCGATCTACACCGGGGCTGCGTTCTTCTCGCCGCTCTGGTCGATCGCGCCCGAGGACTCGCAGCTCGGCGCGCTCGAGGTGCTCAAGCACTTCCTCTTCTTCCTGGCGGTGGTGAACGCGTTCGACACGCCGCGCCGGATCCGCATCGCGCTCGCGCTCTATGCGCTGGCGGCGATCGCGCCGGGCTGGGGGACCTTCAACAACTGGATGCACGACGAGCTGTTGGTTGAAGGCTTCCGCGGCCGCTGGATCGGAGTGATGGCGGACCCGAACCACGACGCGATGGCCCTGGTGGGGGCGATCCCGATTCTGCTCTTCCTCATCACGGGACGCGGGCACCGCTGGCTGCTGCGCATCGCCGGCGCGTTCGGAGCCGCGGCGTGCATCGCCGGCATCATCGCCACGCACTCGCGCGGCGGCTCCATCGGGCTGGCGATCGCCGTCCTGATGTTCGCGTTGCTCTCGCGCCGCAAGGCGCTGGCGGGCATGGCGGTGCTGATCGCCGCGTCAGCGATGCTCCTGCTGGCGCCGGCAAGCTTCTGGGAACGCAACGAAACCGCCGGGCTCGGCGCCGAGGACCTGTCGATCGAAGGGCGCCTGCAGGCATGGCAGGTGGCGTCTCGCATCTTCCAGGAGCGGCCCATCCTGGGAGTGGGGGAGGGGGCGTTCCTCAAGGCGTGGGACCAGTACGCGCCGATCGACTCGGATCGCCTGTTCGGTCACCACTACGTGGCGCACAACCTCGTGCTCGAGGTGCTCGGGCAGCTCGGCGCGGTGGGACTGATCGGTTTGATGGGATTCATCTGCGCCTCTCTCTGGTCCGCTTGGAGGGCGCGCAACGGGGAGCTCGGCGGGGAGGCGCGCGCGTTGCTGGCGGCGCTCCTCGGCTACCTCGCCTGCCAGATGTTCTCCGGGTACTCGACGAGCTGGTTCCTGTTCGCGCTCTGCGGGTTTGCCACCTGCTGCCAGGTGTGGACGAAGCGAGGGCCGCAGGAGACGGTGTGAACGAACCCATCGGAGTCCTGCGACTGGTCGATCCGTTCCGGGCGGCGGACCTGTGGGTGCGGGTCGCTCCGGCGGGATACCGCGTATCGGTGCAGCAGATCTGGTGGCCGCCTCGTGCGAAGGACGTGCCCCGCATTGCGGCGGGAGCGGCGCGAGACGGCGCGCGGATCATCCACGCGCACGGGCGCTGGGCGAATCTCCTCGCGGTTCCGGCGGCGCGGGCGGTGCGGGCGAAGGTCGTCTGCACGCGCGGGCAAGGATCGATGCTGGCGGAGTCGCTCGTGATCCGGGCGGCCGACGCGGTGATGTGCACTTCGCACGAGGAGCGCGACCGGTGCGTCCGCCGTGAGGCGATCTGCGCGGCGAAGGTCTGCGTGGTGCATCCCGGCGTGGACCTCTCCCGGTTTCCGGTGCGAGCGCCCGAGCCGAAGCCGCTGCTGGTCGCGGTCGCGGCGCTCTGAGACGGTGCAGCTCGAGGGGCATGTCGAGGACGTGCCGGCGCTGCTGGCGCGCGCGCACGCGGCGTGGACGCCGGGAGTGCGCGCGACCATCGAGGCGATGGCGGCCGGCGTGCCGGTAGCGTCGCCGTGGCGCGAACTGGTCGGCGTGGATCTCGCGATGCCACGGCTCGGTTCGCTCGCGCTCGCCGACCGGCTGCACCTGCTGCTGAAGGACCGAAAGCTCGGGCCGGCGCTCCGCAAGCGCGCGGAGAAGGACTTCTCGCTCGACGCATTCCGGGCCAGGCTGGGCGCGCTGTACGACGCGATCCTCGCTCCGGCGCGCGCCGCGGCTTGAATTGACACTGCCGGGGGGATCGCGCTACATCGCTGCGCCGCCGCGGGCTCCCAGTCCCGTCCGGCGCGTCGGAAAACGGGGCATTAGCTCAGCTGGGAGAGCGCCGCAATGGCATTGCGGAGGTCGCCGGTTCGATCCCGGCATGCTCCACCAAGAAGGACCCCGAGAACCGAGGGGTTGCGGGGGCTTTGTGCTTCGCCAGATTGCGCGCGGAGCGAGTGGCTAAAGCCTGGCTAAAAGTCAGAGGCGCCCCCGCTCGAGGAGCGTGACCAGTTCGTCGAAGCCGACGACTTCGATTCCGGACGCGGTCGTCAGCCGCGGAGACTGCGAGTACACGAGCAGCCGACGTGAAACTCGAGGCAGCTCAGCGATCGAGTCGAGCCCTCTTGCATCCTCCGGGCGGTAGCGAGTTCCGGCCTTGGCCTCGATGGCGACGAAGCGCTTTCCTCGGCGCAGCAGGAAGTCGACCTCGAGCCCGCGGGCCTCCGTGGGCGCCCAGTAGTTGAGCTCGTCGTAGAGCCCACGATAGTCGTTCCACGCGCGCAGGCAGTTCGCGACCAGTCCCTCGAACAGCGGACCGCGTTCCTCTACTGCGAGCGGCCCGAGTTGATCCTTCGCTGCCCGCACTAGGCCCGCGTCAACCCAGTAGAGCTTGGGGTGCTTGCGCTCCCGCAACCGCAGACGTGCCTCGAAGCCCGGCACGCGAAACGCGAGCAGGGTGTCCTCGAGGATTTCGAGATAGTCGTTCACGGTGGTTCGCGCCACGCCCGCGTCCCGGGCCAGCGACGAGACGTTGACCATCTGTCCGTGGAGAAGCGCGGCGATGGGCAGGAAGCGAGCGAATCCCGCGAGGCTGCGCACCAGCGCCTCGGCCTGGATCTCCTCCTTGAGGTAGCTGTGGATGTACGCCCGCAACGTCTCCTCCGGCCGCGTGGACGCGAGGACGACCGGCAACGTCCCGATTCGCAGCGCCGCATCGAGCGAGAAGCGCCCCTCGAGCTCCGGGGGCAGGAACGGGTGCATCGAGCGCAGCAGGGCGCGTCCGGCGAGCAGGTTCACGCCTCCGTGGCGCAGCTTCCG
>VBKQ01000526.1 GCA_005879505.1 Deltaproteobacteria bacterium | reverse complement strand
CACCCGGGCGACCGCGACCAGCGGGGGCGGGCGCTCCTTCCGCGCATCGCCGGACCCCTTGCCGCAGGCGCAGGCGCAGACCAGGCTGGCGAGCAGGGCTTTGCGCACTGCGCCGTTCTACGCCCCTTCGCTTGCAAACGCAACCGTTGCGGCCGCAATCATTGCGGTGTACACCCCTCGCATGGCCGTCCGCCCTGTCCCGTCGCTTTCGGAGGAGATCGCCAGCGGCATCGCTCGCGTCCGCAGGCGCCTCATCGCCGAGGCCGACCGGCGGCTGAGCGAGCGCGGCGAGACGGTGCTCGCGTTCCAGGTGCTCAGCGCCCTGCAGCGCCGCGGTCGGGCGGCGCAGAACGAGCTGGCGGAGCACATCGGACAACATCCCACAGGGGTGTCCAGGCTCCTCGAAGAGCTGGAGCAAGCGGGGCTCGTGCGTCGCGCGCGCGACCGGAGCGACCGGCGCAAGATCCTGGTGGAGCCGACTGCGCGCGGGCGCGCCTTCCTCGAGCACGGCCGGCCGCTGGTGGACGCCGCCATCGAGGAGGTCCTCGCGCCGCTGGCGCGCGCCGAGCGCCGCACCCTTCGCGACCTGCTCTGGCGGATGCTGGATCGTTCCGATTCGTGAAGGCAGTGTTGCGAGAGTGTTTCGCGGCGCCCGCGCGCGTTGACGGTCCGCGCGCGCGGCCGTTACGGTCTCGCGATACAAGGGGAAAAACGTTGCGCAAGATCGCCCTCATCGCCGTGCTCGTCGCCACCGCCTGCGGCCGCAAGCAGGCAGCGCCCTACCGCACGGACCCGGTCACGCGAGGACCGGTGAGCGAGGTCGTCAATGCGACGGGAGACGTCTCCGCCATCGTGACGGTGAACGTCGGGTCGCAGGTGTCGGGCATCATCGACAAGTTGAACGTCGACTTCAACAGCAAGGTGAAGAAAGACCAGCTGCTGGCGACGCTCGATCCGCGCCTGTTCCAAGCGCAGCTGGAGAAAGCGGCGGCCTCGCTCGCCTCAGCGAACGCCAACGTGGAGAAGGCGCAGGCCGCCTACGCCGACTCGGTGAGGATCGGCAACCGCCAGCAGGAGCTCCGGCAGCAGGGATTGATCTCGCAGGCCGACCTGGACACCGCCCTCGCCACCCGCGACCAGAACGCCGCCGGGCTGTCGGCCGCCAAAGCAACCGTGCTGCAGGCAAAGGCGGACCGGGACATGGCGGCGACCAATCTCGCCTTCACCAGGATCACCAGCCCCATCGACGGCATCGTCGTCTCGCGCAGTGTGGACGTGGGGCAGACGGTGGCCGCGGCGTTCCAGGCACCCACGCTGTTCCTGATCGCGAACGACCTGACGAAGATGCAGATCCTCGCCAACATCGACGAGGCGGACGTCGGCAAGGTCCGCGAGGGCCTGGAAGCGAAATTCACGGTGGACGCCTATCCGGGGGAGACGTTCACCGGGATGATCCGCGACGTCCGGCAAGCCCCGAACACCATCCAGAACGTGGTCACCTATCCGGCGGTGATCGACGCGCCCAACCCGGATCGCAAGCTGCGCCAGGGAATGACGGCTTCGGTGAACATCACCGCGGCGCGCAAGGACGACTCGCTGCGTGTCTCCAACGCTGCGCTTCGCTGGAAGCCGGACGAGTCCGCCGCGCCGGAGACGGCGCAGCGGCCGGGCGGAACGCCGCAGGCGCGCACGGCCTCCGCCGCGGCGCGTGGCGCCCGCGACGGCAGCGCACAGCAAGCGCCCGGGCGCGCCGGCCGGGTGTACAAGCTGGAGAACGGCAAGCCCGTTCCGGTGAACATCCGCGTCGGTCTGTCCGACGGGCAGCGCACGGAGGTCATCGAGGGTCTGAGCGAGGGAGACCGGGTGATCGTCGGCGGGGGAGACGCCGCCACAGGCGCGCAGCAGCAGAGGCGCCGTGGACCTTTCTAGAGGGAAACCCGCCGCAGGCGATACGGACGGCAGCAGCGCGCGGCCCCAGGCGGCGAGCCCCGTCGTCGAGACCCACGCCCTGGAAAAGATCTACCGGATGGGCGACGTGGAGGTCCCGGCGCTGCGCGGCATCTCCCTCTCCATCCAGGCGGGAGAATTCCTGGCGGTGATGGGCGCGTCCGGGTCGGGCAAGAGCACCTTCATGAACCTGATCGGCTGCCTGGACCGGCCGACCCGCGGGTCATATCTAATGGCCGGACGCGACGTGAGCCGCCTCTCGCGCGATCAGCTCGCGCGCGTGCGCGGCGAGCAGATCGGGTTCGTGTTCCAGGGATTCAACCTTCTCGCGCGCACGACTGCGCTGGAGAACGTCGAGCTGCCGCTGCTCTACCAGGGCGTCGGGTCGCGCGAGCGGCGCCGCCGCGCGGCCGAGGCGCTCGAGCGGGTGGGCCTGGGAGACCGCCTCGAGCACACTTCCGCGCAACTGTCGGGAGGACAGCAGCAGCGCGTCGCGATCGCGCGCGCGCTGGTGAACCGCCCTGCCCTGCTCCTCGCCGACGAGCCCACCGGAAACCTCGACTCCCATACCAGCATCGAGGTGATGAGCATCTTCCAGGAGCTCAACGAGCAGGGGCTCACGGTCCTGCTGGTGACGCACGAGGCCGACATCGCAGAGCACGCCAAGCGGGTGGTGACGTTCAAGGACGGGCTGGTGCTGAGCGACGTTCCCCTCGGGCGCCGCCGGCTCGCGCGCGATGCGCTGCAAGCGGCGCAGGAGCAGCCGGCGTGAACGCCCTGGCCTCGCTGCGGACGGCCCTGCGGGCGCTGCGCAAGAACAAGCTGCGCTCATTGCTCGCGATGCTGGGGATCGTCATCGCCGTGGCCGCGGTGATGGCCACCGTCTCCATCGGTCAGGGCGCGCAGGCGAAGGTGGCTCAGCAGATGGAGAGCCTGGGGTCCAATCTGCTGATGATCCTGCCCGGATCGATCGCCATGCACGGCGTCGCTACCGGGTCCGGCGCGACGCAGAACCTGACTCGGGACGACGCCACGGCCATCGAGCGCGAGCTGGGCAATTCCGTCGCTGCGGTCGCGCCCATCAACCGGACGGGCGGGCAGGTCGTCTACGGCGACCAGAACTGGTTCACGCAAGTGCAGGGGTCGACGGCCGCCTATCTTCAAGTGAGGGCCTGGCCCATCGCGGAAGGCGAGGCGTTCGGCCGCGAG
>VBKQ01000225.1 GCA_005879505.1 Deltaproteobacteria bacterium | reverse complement strand
GTTCTCGCCCGTCGCCTCGGCGACGTATCCCTGCTGGTCGAGGAGGATGGCCTCGTCGTAACCCGCCATCAGCGCTTCGCGCTTCGCCAGCACGCCGTTGAGGTAGTGCCCCGTCACCTTCGCGCGTGTCGGGTCGGAGTTCATGTGCATCCGGGTGAACGAGCTGATCTTCACCCGGATCCCCTTCTTGAGCCCTTCCTCTCCGAGATAGGCTCCCCAGTACCAGGTGGCGATGCAGAGGCGCACCGGGTTCACCGCGCCAACTCCCATCAGCCCGTCCGAGTAATAGGCGATGGGCCGCAGGTATCCCTCGTTCATCTTGTTGGCGACCATCACCTGCTTGCAGGACTCGAAGACCTGCTCCTTGGTGAAGGGCATCTCCATCAGGCAGATGTGTGCGCTCTCGAAGAGGCGGCGGACGTGCTCACGCAGGCGGAAGATCGCCCCGCGGCCGTCTGGCTGCGGGTAGCAGCGAATGCCCTCGAACACGGCGACGCCGTAATGGAGCGAGTGCGTGAGGACGTGCACTTTCGCGTCGGCCCAGGGGACGAGCTTGCCGTCCATCCAGATGAACTGGGATTCCTTGAGCTTCTCGACTTTCTTCGCGGCCACGATTCGCCTCGGCTTGAAGGTCGGGGGCGCGCCCTCTTAGCACGCACGCGGGCGTAAAGAAAGATAGGCACGCCTTCACATCAAACGCTCCGCGTTTGACTTTCAGCTTGGAAGCGGAGGGATCGGCGCCAGCAGCCGCTGCAAAGTGGGGAGCTCGTCGAGGAGCTCTTCCTTCGCCGAGCGCACGATGGGTCGAGCGCGAAGATGACCACGTTCCGGCTTCCCAGCCCGGGCAGTCCCGCGCGCTGCACGTGCTGCCACGCGGTGCGCACGGGGACGTTGTCGACTACGCCTCCGTCGCAGAGGCGGAGGAGATCGTGCCTCTCGAGCAGACCCTGCAGCAGCTCGTGCATGCGTGCGTCGTCGCGCAGGACGTCGTAGTGGATGACGCCGGGCACGCTGGCCGAGAAGCCGGCCGCATCGATGGCATCGGCCTGGCGGGTCTCCTCCGAGGCGCCGAACACCAGCCGGGCAGTCAAGCGCGGGATCCGGGCGAGCTCGGAGATCGCCGCCGTCAGCTGCCGCACGTTGCGATGCAGCGCGCGGATCCCCCAGCGCGACGGATCGGGATCCGGTACGCCGAGCATGGCCTCGTACTCCTCGAGGGGGCGGGGGAGTTTGCCGCGGCGGATGCCGGTGACGGTGACGAGAAGCGGAATGGGAAGATCAGACATCCGGAGAGGAGACCCGTCCGGGTGCCGGAACCAGTGACCGATCGCGGCCCGCAAGTGCAGCCGCAGGGGCCCCGGCAGGCCATACATGCTCGGCTGCGGGATGAGGCGGAAGATCTTCCTGTAGGTGAGGTCCTGCAGGATCTCCGGAATCCGGGCCAGGTCGAATCGCCGCTCTCGGGCCCGGAAGAGCCCGAGGATCGCTCCCATCGAGCTGCCAGCCAGCATCGCGGGCTGAAGACCGGCCGCCTCCAGCAGCGCGAAGGCGGCGAGGTGTACGTATCCGGTGCCGCCGCCTCCGCCGCAGACGAGCACCAGGTGCCGCTCGCGCACCTCCCGGTCGAGTCGCTCGCTGGGAAGGCGGTGCCCGAGCTGCTGCGCGATCTGCGCCAACGCTTCCTGAGCGATCCGCTGCGCTTCCCGGGCAGCCGGCAGCAGCTCGTGCGGCGCGGCCAGCAGCGGCCGCTGCGGATCCAGCAGAGGCCAGAGCACCTGCACCAGCCTCTCGCGGAAGGGGCGCAGGATCGCCGCCACGGCGACGTCTCGCCCATCAGGGGCGCGCACGTGCCAGCAGCGGCTGAGCGCGAGCGCGTACCTGATCGAGGTCTCGTCACGCTCGTCGAGCCGCCCGCGCGCCGCGACCGCCGCGCGCGCGAGCTGCGTCTCCATGGCGGTGATGGGCCCGACTTCCGCGAATCTTTCCTGGAGCAGCGTCATGGCGCGCCGTGACCGCCCGGCGCGCTCATGCGCCCCCAAGCACGCGCAGGAACGCGCCGCGGATCTGCGCCGCGGTCCGCTGATAGTCGGCCAGCAGCTCCTCCCCGGCGCGGCGGCCCGAGTAGCCCATCCGGCGCGCGAGCCTGAGCAGCTCGGGACCGCTCTGCGGAACGCGATCGACCGAACGGTCGCGGACGATCCGCAGCCGCGATTCCAGGCGGCGCAAGAAGCGGTAGCCCCGGGCGAGCGGCGTGTAGTCCTGCGGAGCGAGATGGCCGTGCTTCAAGAGCAGCGCGAGCGCTTGTGACGTGTTTGCCGAGCGCACCGACGGCTCCCTCGCCCCGTGCGCGAGCTGGAGGAACTGCGCCGCGAACTCCACGTCTACGAGCCCTCCGCGCCCCAGTTTTGAATTGTACAAGCCGCCTGATTCGCCGGCAATTTCGCGCTCCATGCGATCGCGCATCGCCAGCAGCTCTTTCGCCGCGGCGCCGCGGTCGATGGGGCGGAACACGCTCGGCTCGAGCACCTGCGCGAACGCGCGGCTGAACAAAGCCTCGTCGCCGGCGACGGGACGGGCGCGCAGCAACGCCTGCCGCTCCCAGAGGCGCGCTTCGCGCGCGTGATAGTCGTCGAGGGCATCGAACGAGATCACCAGCGGCCCATGGTTTCCGCTCGGCCGCAGGCGGGTATCGATCCGGTAGAGAAACCCCTCGCGCAGGGGAAGCGTGAGGTGGCTGATCAGCTTCTGCGCGATGCGCGCAAAGTACTCGTGGTTGGCGCCGTGCTCTCCGGCGGACGAGTAGAGGAAGAGGAGATCGAGATCGGAGTGGTATCCGAGCTCGCGGCCCCCCAGCTTGCCGAGCGCGATCACCACCATGGTCGCGTCGCGCTTGCCGTAGCGCTTCTCGATCTCCGCCCATGCCAGCGAGAAGCACGCCTCGACACAGACGTCGGCGAGATCGGACAGCTGGCGCGAGACCTGCTCGACGGCCAGCGCTCCGGCCACGTCGTGGAGCGCGATGCGCAGCACCTCCTCGTTGCGGAAACGCCGCAGCTCGGTGAGCGTCGCCTCGACGTCGGACGCGGGAACGGCGCGGAGCCGGTTCGCCAGATCGGCCCGCAGATCCGCTCGTTCCCGCACCAGGGCCGCCGAGCCGCGCAGCACGAGCTGGTCGATGAGCTCGGGATGGCGCAAGAGCTGCCGGGACAGGTAATCGCTCGATCCGAAGAGGGACACCAGGAGCCGGGCGGTGCGCGGGCTCTGCGCGAGCAGATCGCTTGTGGCACGAGGATTCGCGAGACTGCCGAACAGGTCCGCCAGGTGCCGCAGGGCCTGGTCCGGATCCGGGGCCGCGGCAAGCTCCATCAAGAGCGCGGGGCCGAGCGGCTGCGGATCCTGGAACGGCGTGCCGCGCTTGCGCGCGAGCCGGGCCAGTTCTTCGGCGCTGGCCTCGGGCTGATCGAATCCGAGCTCGGCGAGGGCGGCAGAGCGCTGCTGGGTGGTCGCCTCGGGGTCGGCGGCCGCGGCGGCGCGCGGATCCACGCGGGGCGCATCTCCGGAGGCGACGCGGAGGAGATCCTTGAAGCGCGCTTCCACGTTGGAGCGGTGGGCGGCGAGGTCGCCCTCCATCGCCGCCGCATCCGGATAGCCGGCGCGGCGCGCAAGGCGCTCGCGCTCGCGCCGGTCCTCGGGCATGGCGTGAGTCTGCCGCTCCGCCACCATCTGGATGCGGTGCTCGAGCCGGCGCAGGACCACATACGCCTCGCCCAGCTCGTCGCGATCGCGGCTCGAGATCAGGCCCGCGTAGAGGAGCCTGTCCAGCGTCTTGAGCGTCCCGCGCACGCGCAGATTCGCGTCCCGACCGCCGTGGAGGAGCTGCAGGGCCTGGACGAAGAACTCGATCTCGCGGATGCCGCCGCGGCCGAGCTTCAGATCGACGCCGCGGGCGCGAGCCGCCGCCTTTTCCGCGCGCGCCTTGAGCCGGCGCACCTCGTCGATCGCCTTCAGGTCGAAGTACTTGCGGAACACGAACGGCGTGAGTCGGAGCAGCGCCTCGTCGCCGGTCGCCAGATCTCCAGCGATGGGACGGGCCTTGAGCAGCGCAAAGCGCCCCACCTTCGGGCGCCGCCCCCGGCGACCCGACGGCGGCCGTGACCGCCTCGGCCAGGCGCGCGTAGAACGCGAAATGATCGATCGGGTTGGGTCCCGCGGTCCGGCCGTCCTTGTCGTACACGTAGAGCACGTCGGCATCGGAGGAGAAGTTCAGCTCCTCTCCGCCGAGCTTGCCCATGCCGAGGACGCAGAACCCGGATGGGCCGCTCGCGCTGCGCCCCGCCGGAGGGCCGTGCATCGCGCACAAGCGACGGTAGTGGAACTGCACGGACGCCTCGAATGCCTGAGCGGCGAGCCGCGACAGATCGCGGGTCACCTCCGGGATCGACGCACCCGAAAGATCGCGCAGCGCGATGCGCAGCACCTCCGCTTGCTTGTGGCGCCGCAGCCGGCGGGCGAGCGAGATCGCGTCGGTGCAGAGGGCGGTGCGAAGCGGAAGCGGCTCCTCCAGGAACCGGCCGCAGCCGAGCAGATCGACGAGCCGTGGACGGGCGGCGAGCAGCTGGGCGAGGAATTTCGAGCTGGCGCAAACGCGGACGAGCGGTGCGAGCGTCTCGCGGGCCGCCGGGCCTCCGTAGCGGTCCTTGCGGGCGGCCAGCGCGCGGACGGACCCGGTGAGCGCGCCGTCGGGCTCGGCGCTCTGCGCGCAGAGCGCGAGCAACTCCGCAGCCGGCAGCCCGGTCTCTGCGGGCATGCGGGCCGCGAGCCGTTCTGCCCGCTCGGCGTCCTCCCAGCCGGGCGGCGCTTGCGTCCGAGGCATCTCGTGCACGCCTGGGAGTCTAGCGTGGAATTGCCGTGCCAAACTCGCGTCGCTATGCTCATTTCATGCAGCATCCGGAAGGACATGAAGCGCTCGCACCTGAGACCTTCCGCCCCTGGATCGCGCTGCGCACGGTGGTCATGGGGGCCGCGACGCTCTGGATCGCGGTGTTCTTCGCGCTGGCCGCGATGCAGGGCGCGACCCGGTCCTCGTTCTTCTCCGCCGCCTTCTTCGTGGTGCTCTTCACCGCCTGCTCGCTCTTCTACAACCGCCTCGCATTCATCGTGAGCGAGAGCGGACTGACCGTCCGCACGGTGGCGATGGAGCGCACCGTCTCGTTCAGCGACATCCTCCGCGTCGACGTGATGCCCGGGCTGATCGGGACCTCGTATGCAGTCCGCACCCGCCTCGGGTCCCTGACGTTCTCGTCGCTGCTCGCCGGGCACCAGCGGCTGTGCGATCTGATCGTCCGGCGGGCGCGTCTGGCATAACCTGGGCGCGCATGCGCGCCTCGCTCCTCCTGCTCGCAATCGCTTGCGCCAGGTCCGGCAGGGACTACGTGGTGCACCGTGCGAAAGGTGCCATCGAGATAGACGGCGTTCTGGCGGAGTCGGCGTGGGATGGGGCGGACAAGGCCGGGCCTTTCGTGCGCAGCCTCGACGGCAAGCCGGCCACCGCGGCGACCGAGGCGCGGCTTCTCTGGGACGACGACTACCTCTACGTGGCCTTCCTCGCCGAGGACGCGAACGTGTCCGGTGCGTTCTTCAAGGACGACGAGAAGCTGTACACGTCGAACGTGGTGGAGATCTTCCTCGATCCCGGAGCGGACGGATCGCACTACGACGAGATCGAGGTTGCGCCCACGAACGCGCTGTTCGATGCGAGCTTCTCCGGCGGCGCCCGCCAAGGGATGGACCTCTCCTGGTCGTCGCATGCGAAGCATGCCGTGCACGTGGACGGCACGCTGAACGATCCGCGCGACGTCGATCGCGGGTGGACGGTCGAGCTGGCGATCCCCTTCGCCTCCCTCACCGGCATGCCGAAGCCGCGGCCGCAGCGCGGCGACCGCTGGAAGTTCAACCTGTACCGGCTCCGCCAGGGTCCTGGGCAGCCCGGCGAAGGCCAGGCCTACTCTCCCCCGATGCGTGGAGACTTCCACGCGCTCGACCGATTCGCGACCCTGAGGTTCGAGGACTAGGATCACTCTTGCCATCTGTGTACGTGCACCCCCTGGCCGTCGCTCTCGGCGACGATGGCGCCCTCGGAGGTGAGGAAGTGGGCGCCGGGCGTGCGCTCGACCACTTCCGGGTTCGGAAACCCGAATCGGTTGCCCGCACCCACGCAGTAGACGGTGCACTCCGGCGCCACGCGCCGGAGGAAGGCCTCGGTGCTGCTGGTCCGGCTCCCGTGATGCGGCGCCTTGAGGAGTTGCGCGCGGATCTCCGCTCCTCCCTGTGCCAGCTCCGACTCCGCCAGGGCCTCCACATCACCGGCGAAGAGCACCGCGACCTGGCCGTGCACCAGCCGCAGCACGATCGAGTTGTCGTTCAGCGACCATCCTTCCTCGAAGCGCGAGAGAACCTCCACGCGCACGCCGCCCAGGGAGACCTGGCGCGGCTCGCGGACCGGAACTCCACGCGCCGCGGCCCTCGCGCGCACGGCCGACGCGATGGGATCGCGCTCGGCGGTCATCCACAGCTCGCCGACCGACATCCGATCCAGCACCGTCAAGAGCCCTCCGGCGTGATCGGGATGCGGGTGCGTCAGCACCACCACGTCCAGGCGGTGGATGCCGAGCTCCGCCAAAGCCGGGACGATGTCGCGCGCTCCGGGATCGAACTTGCCTGGCCAGCGCAGATCCCCGCCGGCGTCGATCAGCATGGCGTGTGCTCCGGGAAGCTGCACGACGGCGGAATCGCCCTGGCCGACCGCGAGGAAGACGATGCTCATCCCTTCGCGCGCGTGCGCGATGGCAGCGCGCGATCCGGCGACGATCGCGAGCAGCGCCCACGGCGCGAGGGCGGCACGGAACGCGCGGCGCGCGCAGAGCAGCACTCCGGAGTACCAGAGCACGCAAGCGATCACGCCGGGCGCTGCGATCACCGCCGTCGCGAAGGGCAGCGAGGCGAAGAAGTGCGAGGCGGCCAAGGTCGCCCCCGCGAGCAGATCGGCGATCCACCAGAGCAGAAGCAGATCGAAAGGCACCAGGAGCGTAGCGACTGGTATGGCGGCGAGACCGGGCAGGAGCCCGAGCGCGTTCGCGGCGATGGAGACGAGCGACAAGCGGTGGAAAGCGGCGGCCAGCAGGGGACCGGTGCACAGCGCCGCTGCTCCGGTCGCGCAGCCGAGCCCGAGCAGGTGTTCCAGAAACTGCCGCCAGATCGGCGCGCCGGGCGCCGGACGGGGCACCGGAAGCAGATCGCGAAGCGGGCGCGCGAGCAGGATGAGACCCGCGATGCCGGTGACGGACAGCTGCAGGGCGAGATCGTGGGTCGCCGCCGGGTCGACGAGGGCGCAGGCCGCGGCGCCGAGCGCGAGTGTCGTCAATCCATCCGTGCGGCGCGCGAGCGCGGAGCCCAGCAGCACGACGGAAGCGCCGACGCCGGCCCGGACGGCGGGCCAGGGCGCACCGAGCAGCAGGACCTCGAACGCGGCGAAGGGAAGGGCGATGGCGGCCCCGAACACGCCGGCACGCAGGCGGTGCGCCCAAGGCGTCCGCAACCAGGCGCGGCGGGCCAACTCGCGGACCAGCAGCGCCACGACCGCAAGGTGGAGGCCGGAGCTTGCGAGCAGATGGACGAGCCCGCTCGCGGCCAGCTCGTCTTCCGTCTCGCGCGAGAGACCGCTTCGGTCGCCGACCGCCAGGGCGGTGACGAGCGCCGCATGCTCCGGCGAACTACAGACGGCCCGTGCGCGCTCCGCGAATCGGCCGCGGAGCTCGTCGAACCAGCGCCAGATGCGCGGGCCGCGCCCGAGGACTTCGATCACCTCCGCGCTGCCCTCGACCGCGATGCCGCGAGCCGCAAGCTGCGCCCGGCGATCGCGGCCGCCCGGGTTCAGTCGGCCGGGCGAAATGTGCACTTGCCCGAAGAACCTGGCCCGGTCGCCGCGGTGGACCGCGATGCCGCGCAGCCGGATCGCCGCGAGGCCCTGCGGTATGCGCACGACGTCCGGGGAAACGACGACGCCCTCGAATTCCTCCTCCAGGGCGAACGGTACCGCCTGCTCCTGCGCCGCTCCGCGCAGGAGCCCGAGCGCAAGACCTGCGGCCGCGGCCCTGGCAGGGCGCCAGAAGGCAAGAGGCAGGGCTGCAACCGCTGCCCACCACGCCAGAGAAACCCCGAAAAAAGCGCCGGCAAGAAATGCCGCGCACGCGACCAGCAATGGCCGGACCCCCACCACCCCCTCCCCCGGCTCCAGCCATGTGTGCGTTTGCCTACATCGCGCACACGCGAGCTCGGTACGCTACACCCCGTTCGAGATCGGCGTCAAGCCCACCATTGACCTCCTATGGCGCTTCGTGTTAAAAGGCCCTTCCTATGCAGACTTTCAAGGTCGGCGACAAAGCCGTCTACCCCGGGCAGGGCGTCGGCGAAGTGATGGGGATCGAGCACAAGGACATCGCCGGCCAGCGACAGTCCTTCTATGTCCTCAAGATCATGGAAAACGGGATGAAAATTCTCATCCCCATCAACAAGGTCGGGTCGGTGGGGCTCCGCTCCCTCATCGACGAGAAAGCCGTCAACAAGGTCTACACCATCCTCAAGCAGAAGGACATCTCCGTCGATTCCGCCACTTGGAACCGCCGTTACCGCGAGTACATGGAGAAGATCAAGACCGGCTCCGTGTTCGAGATCGCGGAGGTGCTGCGCGACCTCTATCTGCTCAAGTTCGACAAGGATCTGAGCTTCGGCGAGCGCAAGATGCTCGATACGGCGCGGAATCTCTTGATCAAGGAGCTCTCGCTGGCCAAGGGCGTCAACGAGGACGACATCGAGGGCGATCTGAAGACCATCTTCAACTGCTGATTCGCCCGCAGGCCGGTCTCCACCAGCAAGATCGTGCAGGGTCGCTGCCGCGCCACGCGCGGCGGCAGTGCTCCGCAAGCGCCGCGCCGGCTCTGGTAGAAGAGTTCCATGCCGTTGCGCGTCTTCAACACGCTCGCCAACGAGAAGCAGGACTTCACTCCCGTTCGCCAGGGACGCATCGGCATCTACGTGTGCGGGATCACCGTCTACGACCTCACGCACATCGGCCATGCGCGGATGCTGACCGCCTTCGACGTCATGGTGCGGTTCCTGCGGTGGGCGGGTTGGGAAGTGGCGTTCGTCCGCAACTGGACCGACGTAGACGACAAGATCATCCGCCGTGCCCTCGAGCGCGGCCAGGACCCGAGGCAACTCTCGGAGCATTTCATCGACGAATGCCGCCATGACATGCAGTCCCTCGGGGTCATGTCAGCGGATGTCGAACCCAAAGCGACCGACCACATCCCCGAGATGCAGGCCCTCATCGCGCGCCTGATCGAGCGCGGGAATGCCTACGCCTCGCGGGGCGACGTCTACTTCGCCGTGCGCTCCTTTCCCGGCTACGGGAAGCTCTCCAAGCGAAACCTCGACGATCTGCGCGCTGGAGCGCGCGTGGAGCCTGGCGAACAGAAACGGGACCCGCTCGACTTCGCTCTCTGGAAGGCGGCAAAGCCCGGAGAGCCGGCATCGGTGACCTGGGAGAGCCCCTGGGGGCCTGGCCGGCCCGGCTGGCACATCGAGTGCTCGGCGATGTGCCAGAAATACCTGGGGACCACCTTCGACGTGCACGGCGGGGGAAAGGACCTGGTCTTTCCTCATCACGAGAACGAGATCGCGCAGAGCGAGGCCGCCAGCGGGCAGGATCTGGCGCACTACTGGCTTCACAACGGCTTCATCACCATCGACGCCGAGAAGATGAGCAAGTCGCTCGGCAACTTTCGCACCATCCGCGACCTGCTCGCTCACTGGGACGGAGAGGCCCTGCGCGCCTTCTTGCTTTCGACGCACTACCGGCATCCGATCAACTTCACCGAGGCCGCCGTGCTCGAGGCCGACCGGCGCGTGGACTACTTCTACGAGTCGCTGGCCAAGGGCGACGCCTACCTCGCGCAGAAGAAGCTCGCCAGCCGACCCGAGCCCGATCCGCTCAAGGAGCACGTGGAAGCCCTTCGCGAGGCGATGGAGGACGACTTCAATACGGCGGAGGCGCTGGCGCGGATCGAGCGCCTGTACGGCCTCTTGAACGCCCGCATCGACGCGAAGGCGCGGCCCGAGGAGGTGGCGGCGCTGCTGCACACCGCCCGGACGCTCTCGCATGTGCTCGGGCTTGCATCGCGCGCGCCGATCGAGGCCGTGCGCCAGCGGCGCCAGATCGCGGCGGGGCGCAAGGGCATCGATCCGAAGTGGGTGGAAGAGCGCATCGGCGCGCGCCTCGCGGCGCGCAAGGCAAAGGATTTCGCGCGCGCGGACGCGATCCGCGCCGAAGTCGCTGCCCGCGGCGTCGAGTTGCGCGACGGCCCTGGAGGGACCGAGTGGCGCGTGCTGCCGTGAACCGCCTGCTGACGCCCCGGCTGGAGCTGGTGCAGCTCGATTTCGCGGCGATCGACGCCTGGGTCGCGCGCGATGCGGGAAGGCTCGAGAAGCTGACCGGGGCCCGGTTTCCGGAGCCCGTCGACGCGCCACCGCTGTTCGACGCCGACCTGCCGCGAATCCGCGATTCGCTTGCCGGCGGCCGCACGGCCGGTCCGTGGCTCTTCGTCCTGCGGGAGACGCGGGTGCCCGTGGGCGCGGGCGGAACGGCGGCCATGGGAGACGGCACCCTCTTTCTCGGCTATTCGGTCTGGCCCAAGCATCAGCGGCGCGGCTATGCGTCGGAAGCGGTGCTCGCGCTCTGCGCACACGGCATGGCGCAGCCGGGAGTGAAGCGGATCCGGGCCACGATCCCGATCGGCAACCTCGCTTCCGAGCGGGTGTCCGAACGCGCCGGGCTGAAACGGGTGGGCAAGGAGTTCGATCCCGACGTCGGCGAGGTCGGCATCTTCGAGAGGGCCCACTAGCGTCGCCGCTGTTAGACTGACCAGCCATGCCCTTCAAGCTGCGCAGCGACTTCAAGCCGCAGGGCGACCAGCCTCGCGCCATCGGCGAGCTGGTGGCGGGGGTCAAACGGGGGGACCGGCACCAGGCCCTGCTCGGCGTGACCGGCTCGGGCAAGACGTTCACCATCGCCAACGTCGTCGCGCAGGTGCAGAAGCCGACCCTGGTGATCGCGCACAACAAGACCCTGGCGGGGCAGCTCTTCGGCGAGTTCAAGGAGCTGTTCCCGGAGAACGCGGTCGAGTTCTTCGTCAGCTACTACGACTACTACCAGCCGGAAGCTTACGTTCCCTCGACCGACACGTACATCGAGAAGGACTCCACCATCAACGACGAGATCGACCGCCTGCGGCACTCAGCGACCCACTCGCTCCTCACCCGCAACGACGTGCTGATCGTCGCCTCGGTCTCCTGCATCTACGGCCTCGGTACGGCCGAGGCGTATTACGAGCTGAAGGTGGCGCTGCAGACCGGGGAAGAGTATTCGCGGCACAAGCTGCTGCGCGATCTGGTCGAGATCCAATACCAGCGCAACGACCACGACTTCTCGCGCGGCACCTTCCGTGTGAAGGGCGACACCGTCGAGATCTTCCCCGCGTACGAGGAAGAGCGGGCCATCCGCGTCGAGCTGTTCGGCGACGTGGTGGAGAGCATCAAGGAGATCGACCCGCTGCGCGGCAAGGTGCTCGGCACCCTGGAGAAGATGTCCATCTTCCCCTCCTCGCACTACGTCACCTCCGGCGAGCGGCGCAAATCCGCCGTCCAGGCCATCCGCGAGGAGCTCCGCGACCGCCT
>VBKQ01000224.1 GCA_005879505.1 Deltaproteobacteria bacterium | reverse complement strand
TCTGGTGGAGCGCGAGCCGCAGGTCGGCGACCACGCGCTGGCCCAGCATGCCCATGCAGTAGAACTGACCGAAATAGGCGATGCCGCGCACGGCGGCGATGGCGAGGATGAGGATGGGCAGCGCGCGCAGCACGGTGTCGCGCGGGAGCGCCTCCGGCGCGCTGAGGAAGGGCAGCGCGCTGCGCAGCGCTTTCGCGTCGAGAGCGCCGCCCTTGAAGACGAACTGGAACATCGGTCCGACCAGCCAGGAGAACGCACCCGTCGCCGCCGAGAGCGCGATCATCGAGGCGATCGCCGCCGCGAGCAGTCCGCGGTGCGGGCGCACCGCCGCGAGAAGGCGCCGGTATTCCTTCACGCGCGACTTGTAGCACGGGGGTTCTCCTGATAGGCACGCCGCCCGATGCTGCAGCGGGTGGGCCGCGTGCTGTTCAGGTGGCGGAGCTTCACGGCCGTCCTGCTCGTGCTGGCCGCCCTCCCGCTGATCTGGCGCAGCCGTGGCCATGCTTCGCCGCTGTGGCTGGTCGCAGGTCTCGCGCTCTGCGCCGCCGGACAGGCGCTGCGCGCCTGGGTTCTGGGTCAGGTGCCCGACGGCACCTCGGGACAGAACGAGAAGCTGATCGCCGTCTCGCTGAACACCGACGGTCCGTACGCGCTGACGCGCAACCCGCTCTATCTCGGCAACCTTTGCATCTGCCTCGGTCTCTGCCTGGTCGGGCACGACCTCCGGCTGCTGTGCATCGTCGCGCTGCTCTTCGCGGTCCAGTACCGCGCCATCATCGCCGCCGAGGAACAGTTCCTGCGCGATCGATTCGGGCCGCAGTACGAGGCCTGGTGCGCTCGCGTTCCGCGATTCTGGCCCCGCTGGGCGGACGCCCGCAGCGGGCGGCCGTGGGATTTCCGCCGCGTCTTGCGCAAGGAGCACAACCCGGCGGCCGCATGGATCGCGCTGGCGTTGATCCTGATCGCCTCGGATCACCTGGGGGCTCCGCTGCGGCCCTGGGCCGTCGCGCTCGCCGCGGTCGCAGTGGGCTGGCTGGCGGTGAAGGCGTGGAAGCACCGCTGGCTGCGGGGGAACTTCGTCGCCGATCTCCGCAGGCGCATGAGAGAAGCGGCGCGCTGAGCCGCCTTCGGCGGCCACGACTGCTCAGGGGCGGTCTTCGCGCGGGCGGGGTACCAGCAGCGGATCCGAGAATCCCCAAACTCCGCGCCCGATCACGCGCAAGAGCAGCGCGACCTCCGCGGCGTTCTCTGGCCGGTCCCCGGGGTGCTTCTGGATGAGCCGCTCCGCGAGCCGGCACAGCGCGGCCGGGGCGCGGGGGTTGATGCGCGTGATCGAGGGCGGGTCCTGGTAGATGATCGCTTCCAGGAGCTCGAGCTGGTTGCGATGGGGAAAGGGGGGCCTCCCTGCGATCAGCTCGTAGAGCGTTGCCCCGAGCGAGTACAGATCGCTGCGCCGGTCCACTGCCTCTCCCCGGGCCTGCTCCGGCGCCATGTAGCGGTACGTCCCGACCACGTGTCCGTGATCGGTGATCTCCGAGTCGGTCATGCGCTTGGCGAGACCGAAGTCCACCAGCGTGGCGCGGCGATCCTGACGGACCAGGATGTTTCCCGGCTTCACATCGCGATGCAGCAGCCCGCGTGAATGGATGAACGAGAGGCCATCGCACACCTGCGCGAGCGCCTCGCACAAGGCGTGCAGGCGGTCGGGATTGTTCTGTTCGAGCTGCTCCTCGTCGGTCAGCATCGCGTCGAGCCCGGTCTCGAGCCGCAAGCGGCCGGCCCGCGCGGCTGCGAGCAGGGCGCCGGAGTCCGGCTCCTCGAAGAGCACGTCGAGGTCCACGCCTTCGGGCGCATCCATTTCCAGCTCGGGCTCGAGCAGCTTCGGCTGTCCGGCCACCACCAGCCACTCGCGCAGCACCATGCCGTCCACGAACTCCATCGACAGCCAGGAGATGCCGTCGACGTCGCCGGAGTCCATCACGCGCACGATGTTGGGGTGGTCCAGGTGCCGCAGCGCTTCGAACTCGCGCCGGAGTCGCCGCGTAGCCGAAGGGTCCGTCCCGGGCGGAAGCATCTTCAGGGCGACCGTGATCCCGCTGCGGCAATCGACCGCGCGATAGACGGCGCCGAGGCCGCCGCGGCCGACCTGCCGCTCGATGCGAAATGGGCCGAACCAGCCGGGCACGAAGGTAACCTAACCCGAACGACGCGCCGCGCAGCATTCCTGCTATGGTGCCCGGGCCTTCATGCCTCGTATCGAACGGGACATCGCCCAGCTCAAGGCGGAGGTCGCGCAGCGCCCGCTCCCGCGCCATGTGGGCATCATCATGGACGGAAATGGCCGCTGGGCGGAGCAGCGGGGGCTGCCCCGGCTGGAAGGTCATCGGCGCGGAAGCGATTCCGTGCGGGAGGTGACGCGCGCCGCGCGCCGCCTCGGCCTGAACGCGCTCACCCTCTACGCGTTCTCTTCCCAGAACTGGGAGCGCCCGCCGGACGAGGTCGCGGGCCTGATGGACCTGCTGCGTGATTACCTGCACCGCGAGCGGCCGGAGATCATGGAGAACGGTATCCGGCTCCACGCCATCGGCGAGCTCGATCGGCTGCCGCCTCGAGTGCGCGATCCGCTGGAGGCCCTTCGCCGCGACAGCGCGACTCACACGGACATGACGCTGACCCTCGCGCTCAGCTACGGCGGCCGCGAGGAGATCATCGCCATGGCGCGGCGAATTGCCGCGGACCGCATCGACCCGGACTCGATCGACGCCAGGGCGATCGAGGACCGCCTCTGGACCGAGGGGCTGCCGCCGCTCGAGCTCGTCGTCCGCACCAGCGGGGAGTTTCGCGTCTCCAACTTCCTCCTCTGGCAGCTCGCGTATGCGGAGATCCACTTCACCGAGACGCTCTGGCCGGATTTCGGCGAGCTGGATCTGCTGCTCGCCATCGAGGATTTCCAGAAGCGCGAGCGGCGCTTCGGAAAGACGAGCGCGCAGATCCGCATCGCATGAGCGAAAAGAACCGGAACCTGGTCATTCGGGTGACCACCGCCCTCGTGCTCCTGCCGGCGGTGCTGTGGCTCGTCTGGCGCGGTGGGTTGCCGCTGGCGCTCTTGATCGGGGCCGCCGCCGCGGTCTGCGCCCTCGAGCTCAATCACCTGCCGCGCGCGGACCTGACGGGTGCGGCGATCGTGTCCACGGGCGGCGCCTTTCTCATCCCGCTCCTTCAGCTGGCGTCGCCCGGGTGGGTCACCACGGAGCTGATCTTGAGCGCAGTCGTGATCGTCGCGTTCGCCGATACCCTGTGGTTCGAGTCGGAGATCCCGAACGCGCCGCGCCGGGTCGGTCTTGCCGTCCTCGGCGCGGCCTATCCCGGACTGCTGCTCGGCGCGCTGGTGCCCCTGCGGGGGATGCCGCACGGGGAGTGGTGGATCGTGCTCACGCTGACGGTCACCTGGCTCAACGACTCGTTCGCGTACTTCGCCGGCCGGGCCTTCGGTCGCCGCAAGCTCTACGAGCGCATCTCGCCCAGCAAGACGTGGGAGGGCGCGCTCGGCGGTGCAGCGGGCAGCATCGCCGGAGCGCTGATCGTGCGCGAGATCTGGCTTCCAGAGCTTCCCTCCTGGGGCGCGGCCTTCATCGGCGCCGGAGCGGCCGTGCTCGGTCCCTTGGGCGATCTCTCCGAGTCGATGCTCAAGCGGGCGTTTGGAGCGAAAGACAGCGGGCGGCTGCTCCCGGGCCACGGCGGTCTTCTCGACCGCATCGACGCGCTCCTCTTCAACGCCCCCTTTGTCCTCTTCTGTGCACGCCTGCTTACCTGACCCTGCTGGCGCGGCGCACAATGCACATTTAGACTCGTGCCTCCATGAGCTTCGTCCAGTCGGCGGGTTTGACCCTGCTCTCGTTTGCGCTCGTGATCAGCGTGGTGGTGTTCTTCCACGAGCTCGGACACCTGATCGTGGGCAAGGCGCTGGGCGTGAGGGCCATCCGCTTCTCGATCGGATTCGGGCCCAGGCTCTTCGGATTCAACGCGGGCGAGACCGAATACCGCGTGTCGCTGCTGCCGCTGGGCGGATACGTGAAGTTCGCCGGCGACAATCCGTACGAGGAAGTCGCTCCCGAGGACCGCGGGCGGGGTTTCCTCGAGCAGCCGCCCTGGAAGAAGGGCGCCATCGCCTTCGCCGGTCCCGCCGCAAACTTTGCGCTCGCGGTCGCGCTTTACTTCGTAGTCTTCGCCGCCCCGCATCAGGATCTGGCAGCAAAGGTCGGGTACGTGAAGCCGCAATCCCCAGCGGCGCAGGCGGGTCTCCGATCCGGCGATCGCATCGTGAGCATCGACGGCGACCCGGTGGTCGGCTGGAGCGCGCTGCAAGAGAAGATCCGCGCGCACGGCGGCCAGCCCGTGTCCATGGAAATCGAGCGCAGCGGCGCCCGCGAGACGCTGCGGGTCGTGCCGGCGGTGCACGAGGAAACGGACCCGGTCGAGACCGTGAAGCACGGCCGCATCGGCATCGCCGCCGTTCCCCGCGCCACGCAGGTCACGGTGATCTCGCCGGATACACCCGCGGGCAGAGGTGGGGTGCGGACGTTCGACAAAGTGGTCAAGCTGGACGGCGCTCCGGTGGCGAGCTGGGAGCAGCTTCAGCAGCAGATCGCCGGGCGCTCGGATGCATTGAAGCTCGACCTGCTGCGGCCCGAGGCCGTGCAAGCGCCGGGTGGAACGCTCTGGTCCGAAAAGCCCCTCTCGCTCACTCTGCCTGCCCCGGACGCCCCCGGCGCCTACGGCCTGGAAGCGAGCGATCTCACCTTGTTCGCGGTCCAGCCCGGCGGAGCGGCCGACGAGGCGGGGCTGAAGCGCGGCGATCGCGTCCTGGCCGTGAACGGACGCCCCGCGCTCTCCTGGAGCGACGAGGTGGACGCCGCCATCAAGGCAGCGGGAACGCAGCCGGTCCGGATCGCCGTGCGCCGGGACGGCAAGGAGCTGAGCTTCACGGTCACGCCGCATCCTCGAAGGGATCGCGACGAGACCGGCTTGCTCCAGGACGTGCCCGACCTGGGCGCGGCGCCCGATCTGAACGCCTTCGCCGAGGCCGAGCGGATCTGGGTACGGTATGCATTGCCGGATGCCGCCTACCGGGCGGTCACCAACACCGGCGTGTTCGTCCGCAAGCAGGCCATCGGCATCGTCCGGATCGTCACCGGTCACATCTCGAGCCGCGCGATCGGCGGGCCGCTGATGATCGCTGACGTGGCGCGCAAGGCGGCGGAGAACGGCTGGCGAGAGCTGGTGTTCACCATGGGCGCGATCAGCATCGTGCTCGGGCTGATGAACCTGATCCCGGTGCCGGTGCTCGACGGGTTCCACGTCCTCACCGCCTTCATCGAGGGGATCCGCCGCCGGCCGCTGTCCGTCCGCTTCCGCGAGGTCGCGAACGTCGTCGGAATTGCGCTGCTGCTCACGCTGATGCTCTACGCGTTTCGCAACGACGCGATGCGGAAGTGGTTCGAGTGAGGGTCCTCGCCCTCGATACCTCGACCCCGCACACCTCCTGCGCCCTCCTCGAAGACGACCGGGTCGTGCGCGAGCGCAGCTTCGAGCCGCCCGCCAAGGCGGGCGACGTGCTGCCCGTGGCGCTCGGGGACCTGGAGGGGATCGACGCCGTCGCGGTGGGGCTCGGGCCCGGCTCGTTCACGGGCCTGCGCGTCGGGCTCGCCGCCGCGAAGGCGATCGCGTACGCGCGCAAGCTGCCCATCGCCGGGGCTTCCAGCCTGCAGGCGATCGCCGCGGCCGAGCGCGGCCTCGTCTATGCCGCCACCGAGGCGCGAAAAGGCGAGCTCTTCGTCCAGGCCTTTCGCGACGGGGCGCCGCAGGGGGCCGTGCAGGTGGTCTTCGCAGCGGACCTGCGGCTGCCCGACGGGGCCAGGCTCTTGCGCGAGCCACCCCGCGCCGCGGCGGTGGGGCTCCTTTGCCTACCGCGATTGCGCGGGGCATCGTACGATGCGTCCGCATGTTTCTCCCTTGCACCGGATTACGTGCAGGGATTTCCAGCGCGAGGCGGATGAGATGGGGCAGTACAAGGTAGCGATCGCAGGCGCGACGGGCGCCGTCGGCCGCGAGATGATGAAGGTGCTCGAAGAGCGGGAGTTCCCGGTGCGGGAGCTGGTGCCCCTCGCCTCCGAGCGAAGCGAAGGGCAGAAGCTCGAGTTCATGGGGGACGAGGTGGTGGTCCGGAGGCTCAAGCCGGACTCCTTCGCCGGAGTGGACATCGCGCTCTTCTCGCCCGGCGCCACGGTATCGCGCGAATTCGCTCCTCACGCAGCCCGCTCCGGCGCGGTGGTGATCGACAACTCCAGCGCGTTCCGGATGGAGGCCGACTGCCCTCTGGTTGTGCCGGAGGTGAACCCGCGCGACGTCGAGCTGGCAGTGAGGCCGGGCGGGCGGCGCATCATCGCCAATCCGAACTGCAGCACCATCCAGCTGGTGGTGGTGCTGAAGCCGCTGCACGATGTCGCGGGGCTGGAGAAAGTGATCGTCTCGACCTACCAGTCCGTGTCCGGCGCCGGCCAGAAGGGCATCGACGAGCTGGAGACGCAGGCGCGCACGCTCTTCAACATGGGCGAGATGAAGGCGGAGAAGTTTCCCCATCGCATCGCCTTCAACCTGCTGCCGGAGATCGGCAAGGACAGCGGCAACGGATACACCGACGAGGAGATGAAGCTGGTGAACGAGAGCCGCAAGATCCTGGGATTGCCGGATCTGGCGGTCTCCGCGACCTGCGTGCGCGTGCCCGTCTTCTACTGCCATTCAGAGGCTGCGCACCTCTTCTTCAAGCGCCCGCTCGCGCCGGAGCAGGCGCGCGAGGTGCTGCTCAAGGCGCCGGGCGTGAAAGTGATCGACGATCTCAAGCAGCACGTCTATCCGATGCCGCTGCTCGGGGCCGGCAACGACGACACCCTCGTCGGCCGCATCCGTGCCGACCTGTCGGGACCGAACGGGCTCGCGCTCTTCGTGGTCAGCGACAACCTGCGCAAGGGCGCGGCGACGAACGCGGTGCAGATCGCGGAGCTGCTCGCCCGCGACCACGCTGACAAGCTGTCCGCTCGGGTCTAGAGCGGCGCTGACAAATTGTCACAGCGCGCGCAGGACAGCGCGCGTGGCTCGCCGCCGTTGCCGCGACAAAACAGCGAAAACTACAGCGGATGCCGGACTCGACGCCTGCACGGCTGGCCCCTTCCTTGCTAAGACCTGGGGCCGACATGCGCCTGGCCCCAGCTCTCGCCTTTGCGCTCGCGCCATTCGCGGCGAACGCCATCATCTTCACCGTCAACGGCTCGAATGCGGACGTGCTCGTCGGCGCCAGCAACTGCAAGACGCTGCAGCTGCTTGCGAGCTGGGACCTGCAGACGAGCCTCTTCGGCAGTGGCGATGCGGTGCGACTGCTCGGCCTGCGAAACCAGAGCAGCTGCACGAGCAATCCTCCTTCTCCGGCGGCGGAGATCACGCGCACCGAGACGGTCGCGCAGACCGGGACCGACACCATCAGCGCGAATCAGCTCGCGCTCGCCGACGGAGGCACCTCTGGTTGCGACGACCCGGCCATCGTCGCCGCCAGCTCCGCCAATCCGGCGACCAACCTGCTCTGTCTGCAATGGATCTCGGGCGGCACTCTCACGCAGGCGTCCGTGAACGTGAAGTACGCGCTCGCCAATCCGACGCCACCTGCGGGTGTCTCGATCGCCGCTGGCGACCGTCATTTGCGCCTGTCCTGGTCGCCCGGCAACGCCGCCGAAACGATCGCGACGTACGAGATTCACGTGGTGCCCGAGGGCACGACGAGCGACGGCGGTGTTACGGAAACAGTCACGGTCACCAACGCCGACGTCGATCACACCGACAACGGCAGCGCGATGCAGAACGATGCGGGGTACGCGGTGACGGTGGTGGCGCGCGACACATACGGGAACGTGTCCGCCCCCTCGACGCCGGTGGTCGGCGTTCCCGTCTATTCCGCGGACTTCTATGCCCACTATCGCGACGAGGGAGGTAGCGCGCTCGGCGGCCATGGGTGCGCCACTGGCAGCGCCCCGGCGTGGATCGCCGCCGTGGCGATCGCGCTGGCTCTTCTGCTGCGGCGGCGCCGCCGCCCGCCCAACGGCGCGGCCCTGATCGCGCTCTTCGCGCTCGTCGGGGCGGCCGCCCGAGCCGAGGACCGGCCCTCGCGGCGCTTCCTCGTCGGCTTCAAGATCGATCGCTACGATCCGAAAGTGGACTCGGAGCCGGGACTCACCGGGACGCCGTATCACGACGTGTTCGGCCCGCGCGCCCCGCCCAGATATCAGCTCGAGTTCGACTGGGAGGTGGCTCATCCGTTCGGATCGCTGCTCGTGGGCGCTACCGCCGGGTTCTGGCAGAACTACGGGAAGACGATCGTGCCGGTCGCGACGCCCAATGCCCAGCCCGACACGACCACCCTCAACGTCTTCCCGTTTGGATTGATCGCCACCTACCGGTTCGACTGGCTCGCGGATCGGTGGGAGCGCTTTCCCTTCATTCCCTACGTGCAGGCGGGCCTCATGCGAGCGCTCTGGGTCTCGTACAACGGAAGGGGCGAGGTCTCCGGCAACCCGCAGCGGGGCGGACGCGGATCGGGATGGACCAACGGGTATACGACCGCGCTCGGCATCGCCGTCAACCTGAACGCCGTGGACGTGGAGTTGGCGCGGGAAGCGTACGTGGATACCGGGATCCAGCGGACGTCCGTGTTCGCGGAGTATGGCTGGACGTACCTGAGCGACTTCCACAGGGGCGGGGCGCTGATCCTGAACGACCACGCGTGGCGGTTCGGGGTGGCGGTGGAATTCTGATTATCGGCGGGAGCGCGGGAAGCGCATCAGCGGCCCGAGATCGACGCGCCCCTGCTGCACCAGGGCGACGAGCAACCCCCGTCCGACCCGGGCGAGATCGAGCAGCTTGCCCAGGCGGTCCGCGATGTCGTCGAGGCGGGGCCGCTCGCCGGGCGCGGGCAAGGTGCGCAGCTTCTCGCGCACGCGTTCGAACACTTCGAGCGCCCGTTCGATCTGCACCAGCTCGCGCTCGCGCATCACGCGCGAGATCATCTTCCAGATGTCCGTCTCCGCCTCGAAGTATTCGCGCCGATCGCCGGGCTTGCGGATCCTGCGGACCACCGCCCAATGTTCCAGCTCCGCGAGTGCCATCGAGGCGGCTCCGGAGGAGATGGAGAGCTGGTCGCACAGCTCGGAAGCGGAGAGCGCGTCACCGCGGAGATAGAGCAGCGCCCAGACCCGCCCCATCACGCGTTTGAAGCCCCAGAACTCCATCAGGGCGCCGACCGCGTCCGCGACCTCGTGCAGCAGATCGCGCTCCTGTTCCCTCATGCCCGGCTCCGAGGGTGTCGGGGCGGGCGCCATCGTCAGTGGCTCCGCGAGAGCAGCGCTCGAGCGACGTGGGCGAGAAGGTCGCGGGTGGAACCCTGTGGAACCCGCTCCAGGGCGGCGAGAGCCGCGTCGCGCTCTTTCTCGGCGATCCGCCGCGCGGCGCCCAGTGCACCCGTGCGCGACAGGCGGGCCGCGAACGCACGGACACGCGCGCGTACTTCGTCCTCGGACGCTCCGGGCTCCGGCCTGAGCAATGACGCCATCTCCTCGCGCAGCGGCGGAAGCCGCTTCAGCGCGATGGCGAGGGGAAGCGAGGGCTTTCCCTCGCTGACGTCGGCGAGGACAGCCTTGCCGAGGGTGGCCGCATCCGACTCGAAGTCGAGGAGGTCGTCCGCGATCTGGAACGTCGTGCCGGCGCGCAGGCCGAAATCGCGCAAGGCGAACGCCACCTCCTGCGGCGCCCGGGCCGCCAGCGCTCCGGCCTCGCCGCAGAACGCGAAGAGCGACCCGGTCTTGAGGTACGCGATCTGCAGCGCGTCGTCGGAGCTGAAGTCCGTCTTGCCTCGCAGCGCGATCTGCCGCGCCTCTCCCTCCACCAGCTGCCGTAGCGTCCGCACCAGGGCCTCGAGCGCCCCAGGCGTCTTCGCCCGGAGGGCGAGGTCCAGAGATGCGGCGAGAAGCCAGTCCCCCGCGATCACGGAAACGCCGTTTCCGTACGCCACACGCGGCGCAGGCAATCCCCGCCGCGTCAGCCCGTCGTCGATCACGTCGTCGTGCAGCAGGGTCGCCGAATGCACCATCTCGGCGACCAGGGCGAGCGGAACGCGGCCTCGCGCCCGGCGTCCAGGAACCGCCGCGCGCGCGGAGAGCAGCAGCAGGAGAGGGCGGACGCGCTTTCCGCCGGCGCGGAGCAGGTCGACGGCGGCGCCCGCCAGCTCGCGTGGGGCTCGCCGGGCCGTGGCAAGCAGCAGGCGCTCGAGGCGGGAAATCCCTTCCGCCGACTGCGCTGCCGGCAGCAGCTGTGCCGCGGAAGGGCGCGCGAGCGGGCTCGCCGCCGCCTCGTGAAGCTCCGCCAGACCCGCCGATGAGACCGCCGACATGCCCGTCCCTTCGCCTGAACTTTCAAAACTTTCTGAAACCTCTAACGGTCTGGCGGGTCCCTGTCAACCGCGGTCCATGCATCGGTGTGGTAAACCCGCCGCGCATGCGAATGCGCGTGGTCTTCTGCCTGCTCGTACTGCTGTCGTGCGTGAAGCGCATCACGCCCGATCCCGGCGGCGACCGGACGACCTACGCGGGTGTTCCGCTCCGGTTCGGGGAAGCGCAGCAGGTTCCGGAGGAAACGCGGATCTTCTGGGACTTCGGCGACGGCACGCAGCCGCAGCAGGGACCATCCGTCGTCCACTCGTTCTCCCGCGCCGGTGTCTACACCGTCGTGGAAACGATCAAGGACAAGGACGGGCAGGTGCGCTCTTCGCGGACGCACGTCACGGCCCTGCGGCGGACGGTCCCGATGGCACTCCCGGGCGACGTCCGCGCCGCCCTGCTGGTCGGCACCCCATGGCTACGGATGGCCGTGCACCGCGAGGTCGCCGCCAAGCTTTCCATGGGGAGCTTCTTCGATGACCTCGCGCGCTCGGTGAGCGAGGGCGCCGGCTTCGACGTGCTGGACGCGCGCGCGGCGGACGAGAACGGCTTCGATCCCGACAAGGGGGTGGCGCTCTTCACCGTGCCGCAGGATCCGGAAGCGCTGGTGTTCGCGGTCGGCACCTCGGACGATGCGAAGGCGCTGGAGGCCGCCCGCCGCCTGCTGACCTCCGCCCGCGCAGTGGGCCGCTACGGCGGAGGTCCCTTCACCCTCCAGGACGCGAAGCTGCCGGATGGAACGCCGATCGTCGCCGGGAGGAACGCGGCTGGAGAGAACATCGCGATCCTGCAGCGGCACGCCTATCTCTACCTGCGCCTCGCCGGAGCGACGGATCCAGCGATCGCCCTGACCGGTCCCGCGGCGATCGTCCCCGGCAAGGGCCTTGCGGCTGACGCTGGGTTCCTCACCGCGACCAGGCACGTCGGATGGGGCGATGCGGTCTTCTTCTCACGGTCCCCCGATCGCGGCTCCTCCGCCGCCGGACACCTCTCGAGCGAGGTGGGGGCCTCGGCATTCGCCATCTACGACAAGCCGGAGAACCGGGACGTCCTCCAGGTCAGGATCTTCGCGCAGCTGAGGAACCTCTCCGGGGATCAGATGACGGCGGCCTTCAAGCCTTTGCTCGCGCCTCCCGATCTCGCTTCACGGCTACCTGGCGACGCCGCTGCATACCTGCGCATCTCGGCCGCGCCCGAGGCGCTCTGGCGCGAGCTGAGCCGCACCGCCGGCGCCGACGCCGCGCGGCTGCGAGACCGCATCCAGGAGACCACCGGGCTCGATCTGGAGAAGGACCTCATTCCGTCGTTCGCCGGCAACATCGGGATCGGCGTCTACCTGGACGCGAGCTCGCTCATCGAGGCGGTGCTGGGCGAGCAGGTCGGATCGTTCGATCGATCGGCCTTCGTGGCCGCTGCCCAGCTCGCCAATCCGCAGACGGTGCGGGCGGCGCTCGAGCGCGCCATGCGCTCGCGGCCCGCTGCCGACCGCGCGGAGATCGGCGGCGCGTCCTGGTTCCGCCTCGGCGATGGCGCCCAGGCTGCGATCAAGAACGAGGTTCTCTTCCTCGCCATCGGAGGCGCGCCTCCCCCCGCGACCGAGGTCCGCAGCGCGCGCGGCCGCAAGAAGCCTCCGCCGCGCAAGCCCGGACCGGACGACCTGGGCACCCTCAGCAAGGTCTTGCTGCCCCAGGGACAGTCATTGGGGCAGCATCTCAAGCGCATCGGGATCGCTGGATTCGACGTGGCCGGGCAGCAGAATGTCTGGGTGGACGTGGCCGGGATCGTCC
>VBKQ01000223.1 GCA_005879505.1 Deltaproteobacteria bacterium | reverse complement strand
GGATGATACCGCCATGAAACGCTATGCGGCGTTCCTCCGCGGCGTGAGCCCGATGAACGCGAAAATGCCCGAGCTCAAGAAGGCGTTCGAGGAGGCGGGGTTCGCGGACGTGAAGACGGTGCTCTCGAGTGGAAACGTGGTCTTCAGCGCGCCCGAGGCGCCGCGCGCCGCGCTCGAGCAGAAAGCCGAGGCAGCGATGAAGAAACGCCTCGGAAGCGCTTTCCCCACCATCGTGCGCCCGATCCAGACGCTCCGCAGCATGCTCGATTCCGATCCCTACCAAGGCTTCCGGTTGAAGCCTGGCGCGAAGCGGGTGGTCACGTTCCTGCGTGGAGAGCCGAAAGCAGGCGTCAAGCTGCCGCTCGAGCTCGACGGCGCCCGCATCCTGCGCGTCAAGGAGGCAGAGGTATTCAGCGCCTATGTCGCCGGCCCGCGCGGGCCGGTGTTCATGACGCTCATCGAAAAGACCTTCGGCAAGGACGTCACCACGCGCACCTGGGATACCGTCACCAAGGTGGCAAAGCTCGACACGAGGTCCTGAGTCCCCGGCATGGACCGCGTCCTGATCGCCGGCGCAGGCGTCTTCGGAGTGACAGCAGCCATCGAGCTCCGCAAGCGCGGTCATCCCGTCATGCTGGTCGATCCGGGACCGCTTCCGCATCCGCTGGCCGCCTCGACCGACATCAGCAAGGTGGTGCGCCTGGAGTACGGCGCCGACGAGCCCTACACCGCGCTGGCCGAAAGAGCCGTCGAGGGCTGGCGGCGGTGGAACCGGGATCTCGGCCCGCTCTACCACGAGACCGGACTCCTGCTGTTGCGGCGGACGCCGTTCGCTCCGGGCACGTTCGAGCAGGACAGCTTCGAGATTGTTTCACGCCGCGGCCATCGGCCCGAGCTGGTCGATGGCGCCGCGGTGCGGACGCGATTTCCCGCCTGGAACGCAGGGCGATATCGCTACGGCACCTACGATCCCGAAGGCGGCTTCGTCGAAAGCGCGAAAGCGATCGCGCGCCTCGTCGCCGAGGCGCGGCGGCTCGGCGTGGAGCTTCGCGAAGGCGTCGCGTTCACGCGCCTGGTCGACCGGGGTGTGGGAATCATCTCCGGCGCGGGTGAGGCGATCGCGGCCGATCGAGTCGTTCTTGCTCTGGGCGCCTGGACGCCGCACGCGCTCCCCTGGCTTGCAGCGGAATTCCGCTCGACGGGACATCCCGTCTTCCATCTCGCTCCAAAGGATCTCGATGCCTTCAGGCCGGAGCGTTTTCCGGTCTTCTGCGCGGAGATCCAGAACACCGGGTACTACGGCTTCCCCGCGCACCCGGAGAGCGGAGTGGTCAAGATCGCCCGGCACGGCAAGGGCCGGCCGATGCATCCCGAATCGCCGCAGAGATCGGTCACCGCGGAAGAGACCGCCCAGCTGCGCGAATTCCTGGCCGGCACGTTCCCACTGCTCCAAGAAGCACCCATCGTCCATACGCGGATCTGCCTCTACTGCGACTCCTCGGACGGACAGTTCTGGATCGCCCGCGATCCGGATCGCCCTGCCGTGGTGGTCGCATCGGGCGACAGCGGGCACGCCTTCAAGTTCGCGCCGGTGCTGGGGGCGCTGATCGCCGACGTGGTTCAAGGCCGGCCCGATCCGCTTCAATCGAGGTTCGCCTGGAGACCCGGCCTGCGTCCGGCGAACTGGCAGGAAGCGACGCGGTCGCCGACATAGGAGCAATCGGCATCCGCTCGCGCACCCTCAAAGCGAGTTGAGGAAATCGAGCAATGCCGCCCGCGATATGGGGTCGAGCGCCTCGAACGCCTCGCCGGCCATCGCGCCTTGGCCCGCGTGCGCCTTGATCGCATCGCTGATCGTCAAGGCACGCCCGTCGTGAAGGAAGCGCGTCTGCGCGCGGAGGCCCCAGAGCGGCTGCGTGCGCATCAGGCGCCCGGTGGCCTCGTTCTGGGTGATGCCGTCGCCCAAGCTTCCCATGTCATGCAGCAGGAAGTCCGAAAAGGGCTGGAAGTCGACGTGGTCCAGCGCTGCGATCGGGCTCGACCCGGTGGTCAAGGTCTTGGTATGGCACTGGGCGCACCCGATTGCATTGAAGACGGTCTCGCCGACGATCTCGGTGGGCCCCACTGGCCCGCGCGGAGGCGGCGCCAGGAGCTGCATGAAGTCGGTGAAGTGATCCACATCATCGCCCTCATCGTTCAGGCCGGGAAAGGGATTGCAGGAGAGCGGATGGCCGTCCGCAGTGGAGCAGTCACCCTGCGGACAGCTCTCGGCCATGAACGAAGGGTTGGTCACGCCCATCTCATTGAGGTAGGCGTCCCCGCTGAAAACGTGGAGGGTGGGCACCTGCGCCTTCCAACCGAAGCGGCCGATCGCTGGCTCGCCGTTGTCCGCATTGATGAGGTGGCTTGGCTGGCCGGAAGTGGCGGGATAGAAGATAGCCTCGAATCCTGCCAGCGCGACCAAGGTGCTGTCGGGGACCGCATCCACCAG
The DNA here is from genome assembly GCA_005879505.1 of Deltaproteobacteria bacterium. Taxonomy (GTDB): domain Bacteria; phylum Myxococcota; class Myxococcia; order Myxococcales; family 40CM-4-68-19; genus 40CM-4-68-19. The sequence continues at coordinate 4,144 of VBKQ01000223.1, read as the reverse complement.
ACCGAGCCCGAAGAGCGGAGTGGTGCGACGGCGGGCGACGACGTTGGCCTCGGGCGGAACGCTCTCCGGAGTGAACACGAAGGTCAGGCAGTACGGCGTCGGGTTCACGAGAAATTGCGCTGCCGCGCCGATGGCATGGTCCTGCAGTAGCGAGCCGCCTTTCTGCGTGAGCGGGTCGAAGGCGCCGTAGGCCGATTTGCCGAACCGCGTCTCGAGACGCTCGGTAGTGCCGCCGATGGCGCCAGTCGCCACCGTTCCCGCGGGACCGACGTGGCAGACGGCGCACGAGTTCTCGTTGAAGATCGGCCCCAGGCCCGCGCTAGCAGCCTCCGCTGTGACGAAAGCAGCCTTGCCGTCCTGGAACTTGGTCTGCTGCGCGGGCGTCAGGCCCGGAAGTGGATCCCCGAATCCGGCCGCGTAGGAAAGGGTGGGAAAGACTGCTGCCGCGAATACAAGGCGCCGCGTCCTTTTGCACATAACGCCATCCTTCTTCGTCTATCGGCCATGCCGGGCTGGATAGTTATCGATTTCCTATCGACGGCCGTGCGTACCTGACAGTTTTTATGCACGCGCGGCCGACGATTCAAGCGGCCAGGAAGCGAACCCGAGCGGCTCAGGAATGGACTCGTCGATTCGGTAAGATTATCTACGCAGGCGTCCGGCTGGCCCTGCTGGTTATTGAAACGGTGGTACTCTTTTCGTAGTCGGGCGGATTCCAGACAGAGGGGTCACATCGCAATTTTGTGAATCAGGAAGTATAAAAATTTGATGCAGCGACGACCGGGAACGATCGCGCGAGCCTTTGCTGATGGGAGCGGCCTCTTTCGCTCGCATACGTCTGGGGGCCGTCCGCAAAGTCGTTGTGGGAAAAGCAGAATATTGCGGCACGAGACGCTCATCATCCTCGGCCAGTGCTCAAACCTGGTCGGGGAACAGTTCATCGCGTTCTTGCTTCCGGCGGGAACTGCTTGAAGGCGATCCGCAAGCTCGTTGCTGCCCGCCAGCGCAGCACGGCCAGCACTGCGCAGGGCTACCCGACCCGCCGCCGACCTTCAGAGCCAGCGCGCCCAACAAGCACGCTCCTCATGGACCCTCCGGGGCCCCCGGCAGGCCGTCCTTCGCGGCGCGGCTGGGCGGCACACGCTGATGCTCGTTCAGCAGCGCCTCTACTTCGCCAGCCGATCCCAGCTCCAAGGCTTTGCCCGCGAGCCGCCGCGCCTCGTCGAGGCGGGTCCGCCGGATGGCGTCCTTCACCTCGAGCATCTGGCCCGGTGCGACGCTGAGCTCGCGCAGCCCGAGGCCGAGCAGCAGCGCGGTGTGGAGCGGATCCCCCGCCATTTCACCGCAGATGGTGAGCTCGCGGCCGGCGCTGCTCGCGCCCTCGACCACTGACTCGATGAGGCGCAGGACCGCGGGGTGCAAGGGCTGGTAGTAGGATGCCGTCGTCTCGTCCTCGCGATCGGCGGCGAGCACGTATTGCACGAGGTCGTTCGTTCCCAGGCTGAGGAAATCGACCTCCTTCGCCAGCGACCGGATCATCAGGGCGGCCGACGGCACCTCGATCATCGCGCCGATGGGGACGGCCGCATCGAAGCGCTTTCCTTCGGCGGAGAGCTCGTCCTGCACCTGCCGCACCACTTCCCGGACCTGTCGCACGTCCTCGATGCCGACCACGACGGGGAGAAGAATGGAGACGGGATGACTGGCGCTCACGCGCAAAAAAGCGCGCAGCTGGGTCTTCAGCAGATCGACGTGCCGGAGAAGGAGCCGGATGCCGCGTTCGGCCAGGGAAGGGTTCCGCGACGGCGGGAGCGGAAAGTACGGGAGGATCTTGTCGCCGCCCAGATCCACCAGACGGAAAACGAGCTTTCGCGGATGCATCCGCTCCGCCGCGCGCTCGAGGAACTCGAACTGCTCGTCCTCGGTAGGAAACGTGCTGCGGATGGAAAAGGTGAATTCGGTCCGGTAGAGCCCGATTCCGTCGGCCTTGTTGAGCAGCGCCGCTTCTGTATCGGAGAATTTGTTGACGTTCGCCAGCAGTGGAAGCGTCGTGCCGTCGAGCGTGACGGTGGAGAGATCGATGAGGTGCCGCAGCCGCTCCTTCGAGGACTTCAGGTCCGCGGCCAGCCGGTCGTACTCGCGCTCGATCGAGCTCTCCGGGTTGACGAAGACGACGCCGGCCACGGCGTCGACGATGAGCCGGTCGCCCGTCTTGATCTGCGACAAGGCGGAAGGCACGCCGGCCACAGCGGGCGTCCCAAGCGACCGCGCGAGGATCGAGCTGTGGGAGAACTTGTTGCCTCGCACGGTCACGAACGCGCGCACATCGTCGAGCTGGAGGCGCGCCGTCACCGAGGGCAAGAGCTCGTCGGCGACGACGATCGCGCCGGCCGGGATCTCCGCCCTGGCGGACCTCGGTCCCGTGGCCAGGGCGGAGAGCAGCCGCCTGCCCACGTCGTGGATGTCCGCTGCCCTTCCCCGTAGGTAACCGTCCGGCGCGCTTTCCAGGTTGCTCGTGTAATCCTCGAACACCTCGGAGACCGCCGCTTCCACGTTGACGCGCTTCTCCTGCACCGTGCGCAGCACCCGATCGCGCAACGCGGCATCGCCAAGAATGAGCCTCTGTGCGCCGAAGATGTCCGCCTGGGTCGGACCGATCTTCTCGCGCAGATCGTCCTGCAGGGCGAGCAGCTCCGCCTCCGCTCTCGCCACCGCCGAATCGAGGCGCACGCGCTCGCCGTCCACCTGGGACGCCCGGATGCTCCGCTGTGGAACGGCAGTGCCGTAGCCGCAAGCCAATACGTACGCCGTCCCCTGCGCCACTCCTGCGGATACCGCTGTTCCCTTCAGCATGCCAACCCCTTTCGAAGCCGGACTTCGCAGGACGTTTCCGGGGGGTGGTGTATGGGTCCGGAGCGCGGATCACAACCACGATCCACCCGCTGCCCGGTTTCGTTAAATTTCGCGGCGTGACGACGGACCGGCCTCCACGAAGCGGCAAGGCGCGTCGCGAATTCGACCAGAGCGACGCGCTCCTGCGCCTCGCGGCTCTTCCCGACGCCCGCGATCTGCAAGCCCGTGCCGCGCTCCTGGAAAAAGCGATCGCCGCCGGCGACCCACGGCGCTTCCAGGCGGAGGGCGAGTTGATCCTTGGACTGCTCGCCCAGACCTACGACATCGGCCGGCCCAGGTTGCGGGTCCTCGGGGCAAGGCCTCGGAGCGTCTGGGAGGGCGGACATTCCGAGCTCTTCGGTGACTACGACTTCGAGGAGAAGCGGATCCGGATCTGGATGCGCACGGCGGTGCTCGGGAAAGTGACGTCCTACCGCGGGCTCCTTCACACCCTCCTGCACGAGTTCTGCCATCACCTCGACCGCGAGAGGTTCGGCTTCCTGGCTACGCCGCATACCCGCGGCTTCCACGCCCGGGTCGACGACCTGTACCATCTCGCGCTGGCAACGCCTCCCGAGGACCGCCGGCCCCTGGTCTGGATCCGCATGGGCAACGCCTGGCGTATCGACTGGTCGAAGCTCAGGTCTCCGCGCACCAGGGGTTGAATCTGCTCTGCGGCGAGGGGGCGGCCAGCTTAGAACAGTGCGGAATTCGAAAGGGGCGGGACACAATGGATCGCGCAGCTCTCGATGCAGCGTACGCGGCCGCAGCCCGCTACCTGGAGGGCCTCCGAGCGCGGCCAGTCGGCGCCGCCGCCGATGCAGCGGCCATGCGCGATGCGCTGGCAGGCCCGCTGCCCGAGCAGGGTGAACCCGCCGCGCGCGTCGTGGAAGAGCTCGCGAGGAAGGCCGACCCAGGCATCGTCGCCAGCGGGGGTCCGCGGTTCTTCGGTTTCGTCATCGGAGGCAGCGTGCCTGCAGCGCTGGCGGCCGACTGGCTGACGAGCGCCTGGGACCAGAACGCGGGGCTGTTCGTGCTCTCTCCCGCCGCCGCGATCGTCGAGGAGACCGTCCTCGGATGGCTGCGTGAATTGTTCGGGCTTCCCGAGGGCACGGGCATGGGATTCGTCACCGGTGGGCAGATGGCCAATACCACTTGTCTTGCCGCGGCCCGGGAGGCGGTGCTGGCGCGCGCCGGATGGGACGTCGGCGCGCAGGGGCTCATCGGCGCGCCGCGCATCGCCGTCATGGCC
>VBKQ01000222.1 GCA_005879505.1 Deltaproteobacteria bacterium | reverse complement strand
GCCTGCGCCGGATCCATCGGCGAAGGTTCCGCCGGTGGCTGGTACCCGCCGATGGGGACGGCATCGGGCGGACGCGGAACGTCCTCACAGACGGCCTCGTGGATCTTCTGGTACGCGTCCGCCATCTCGGGATCGACGGCGAACTGCGCCTTCATGTCCGCCTCCGGCAGATTCGCCTTCTTCGCCTCCAGGACCTCCCATGGTGCCGAGTACCCGCCCTTGTTGATGCCGACGTGGCAGTTCTGACAGCGATCGACCGTCGGCGCTCCCCAGGAGTTCTTGAGACCCTCGATCCAGTACTGTTCCATCTGCGGCAGCTTGCCCAGACCGCTGAAGGCCTCCAGCCGCTTGTCGATCTCGCGGATGGGCTTCTCGATGGCCTCGATCTTCGCCTGGGCGGCATTGCGGCGCTGGATGAACTTCAGCCGCTTCTCGGTAGCGGCCTTGTGGGCCGCGATCGCCTCGGCGTAGAGACGGGTCTTCTCGTCGATCTGACGCTGCCACCCGTCGAACTCTTTCTGCAGCCTCGCTTCCTCGGCGGCTTGGTTCTCGTGCCGGGCTTCGCGCAGCTTGTAGTAGACCGCGTCCTGATCCGACTTGTCGAAGCCGAGGTACAGCTTCGCCTCCTCCTCCTTCACCCGCGCCGCTTCCTCCGCATTGAGCGCGGCCTCGTATTCCCGGCGCTGCTCGGGGTTTCCGCTGATGGCTTCGGTGGAGGCCTTCAACTCGGCCCGCGCCGCCTCGAGCTGCTGCTTCGTCTCCGGCGCCTCGAGCCGCTTCTGGGCCCGCTCCCGATCCGCCTTGAGATGCGCCTCCTCCAGCTGGAAGAACTCGCGCTGGAAGTTCTTCCACGGCCGCCGTGGCACGACCTCGTCGTACACGGCCCAGAGGCTGCTGAAGGCGAGCAGCACGGCGAGGCCCACGAACGGCCACTTCAGGCTCTGCAGCTCGAGGGGTCGTCTCGGCATCGCCTACTCCGCGCGCTCTACAACTGGAATGACCGCAAGAAGAGCTTTGCAAACGGGCAGAGCCGGCAAGGTAAGGGAACCGTCCATCAGATGTTCAGGATGTTGGGGATGACGAGGATGTATTTGATGTTGAGGCTGAGGCGCAGCACCATCTTCACCAGCACGCCGGCCATGATCATGAAGAGCGTGGCCACGATCCCGTAGCGCATCATCCCCAGCTGGCGCATGAAGGGCGTGTGCTTCTTCAATTGCCAGACGACGCCGGGGACTCCCACCAGCCAGCCGAGCACGAGGATGGCGCCGCAGGTCATCGCGCCCATCTGGCTGCGGAAACCGATCTTGTAGGGCAGGTCGATGTTGGTCAGCGGCACGACCTTGTGCGGGTCCCAGTAGTCCCAGGGCATGAAGAGGTTCCAGCCGGGGCCGCGGAAGAAGACGCCGATGGTGATCATCCCCACCCACATCCCGAGGAACCCGACCAGGAAGGTGGAGATGGCGAACTTGCGCTCGCTAAAGGTGTAGTAGCCGTTGCCCTTCGGGTTGATGTCGACGTAGGGGATGATCATCAGCCCCACGATGATCAGCGTCGGCAGCAAGACGCCCGCGATCCAGGGATCGAAGTAGACAAGCATTTCCTGAAGACCGAGGAAGTACCAGGGCGCCTTGGAGGGGTTCGGGGTCTTGGTCGGGTTCGCCGGCTCCTCCATCGGCGCATCGACCGTGATGCTCCACACCATGAGAACCAGGAGAAGGATGCAGCCGGAGATGAACTCGGCGCGGACCAGGTACGGCCAGGTGTGGACCTTGTCGGGCAGGTCGGCAGCAGGGAGCGCGGCGCGCGCCCGGCCGGACTGGACCTTGACCTCTTCCTGGTCCTGGATGGTCCCGGGCTGGATGTTCTCGGCCATTGAGGTGGACCCTTCGCTAGAGGGGACCGCTGATTCCGCCGTCTTTGCGGATGCGCCAGAAGTGCAGGATCATCAGGATCGAGGCGATGACGGGGATGAAGATGCAGTGCAGGACGTAGAAGCGGAGCAAGGTCGGCGCCCCCACCACCGTTCCCGCCGTCAGCAGCGCGCGCGCGTCGTAGCGCGGAGTCATCCCCAGCTGTGGACCGAACGGTCCTTCGGTGCCGAGCAGCGGAGTGGCGCGCGCCATGTTGGTGCCCACCGTCACCGCCCAGATCGCCAGCTGGTCCCAAGGCAGCAGGTAGCCGGTGAACGACAACAGGAGCGTGAGCGTCAATAGATTTACGCCCACCACCCAGTTGAACTCGCGCGGCGGCTTGTAGCTGCCGGTCATGAAGACCCGGAACATGTGGAGCCAGATGAAGATGACCATGCCATGCGCCGCCCAGCGGTGCATGTTGCGCATGATCATTCCGAAGGGGATGTCGAAGTCGAGGTACTTCACGTCCCAGTACGCGTACTCGCCGGTGGGCCGGTAGTAGAACATCAGCACCACGCCGGTGACGACCGTGCAGAGATAGAGGAGGAAGGTGAGGCCGCCCGCGCACCAGGTGTGCCGGTAGCGGATCCCGTGCCGGCGCATCTTCGAAGGATGCAGGTGCAGCCAGACGTTGGCGCTCACCTGGAGGACGCGGTTGCGCGGCGTGTCCGCGTAGCCGTGGCGGAAGATCGAGCGCCAGACGTAGTTGTTGGTGACGATGTCGCCGAGCGATGTCCTGCGCTTCTCGGGATCGGGCACGTTCAAGCTCCGGTGTACTTCACGTACGCGTTGGGATCGTCCCACTGGCCAAGCTCGTAGCGGTAGCGGAACGCCTTGTCGACGACGAGCTGGCCGTCGTCGCCGAGCGCGATCTTGACGCGCTCCAGCGGCCGGGGCGTCGGGCCTTCGAAGTTGACGCCGTCCTTCGTGTACCCCGAGCCGTGGCAGGGGCACTTGAACTTGTTCTCGGGGCCGAGCCAGCGCGGCGTGCAGCCGAGGTGCGTGCAGATGCCGAGCAGCGCGTAAAGCGTAGCCTGGGTGCGCACGATCCAGACGCGCTGCGACTTCATCCACTTCTCGGAGACGTCGCCCACCGTGTACTCGGTGGGATAGCCCGCCTTGAAGCTGGTCGGCGGCTCGAAGAGGACGCGGGGGAAGAGAAGGCGGAGGATCGCGCCGCCCGCGGCCGCGAAGCAGGTGAGGATCGCGCCCCAACCCGCGAGGGAGAGGATGTCGCGCCGCGACCAGATGAAGTTTCCGCTCTCTGCTTCGGGGATGCCTGGATTGCCGCCCGGCATTCAACTCCCTCTGTTGCAAAGCGCTGAGAAGAGAGGACACTTCCTGACACGACGTCCGCGGACGGTCAAGGAGGCGATCGCCCTGTGCGACAGGTTGCCGCACGTTGACCGCCCCGGTGCGCTCGGGTAGTTGTCCCCGCATGGGTCCGCTCGCGAACTTCTGGGCGATCGTTTCCGTCCCCGACAACATCCCCATCGTCTTCATGCTGCTGCTCGTGGGCTACTTCACGTACTTGAGCTTCGACGAGGCGCGGAAGAACGATCGGTTGATCCGCGAAGGACGGAAGGACCAGATCCTGCGCCGCATGCAGGAGTGATCGATCGGGCAGGCCGCGGCGCTTCGCGCTGCCCGGACGGGACCGATCCGATCTGTTCACCGCTGAACCGTTTAGGATCGCGGGCCGTTCCCGATCCAGTGCCGCGCGCGGCCGGTAGCGGTCCTGGGTCGCCGTCAAGTTTCTGACGCGACTGAATTTTGTGGGCCGAACGCACAGCTTCCCAGATTTCGCGACCCTCAGCCACACCCGACACCACGGCACCAGCGCGTACCCGCCCGGGCCACTTGCGTGACCGGAGGTGTCATTGACGCGCCGTGCGAGCCCTTGCCAGCATGGCCGCAGTTCCACAGTGAGGGTGAAAATGCTGACTAACTCAATCCGGTCCTGGGCGATCTTCGTCGCGCTGGCGCTTGCGGCGCCCTCGGCGGCGTTTGCAGGCCGCCTGGCTCCGCAAGCCTATACATCCGCCAACGGCACCATCCATGCCTGCGTGGCCAAGCAAGGCGATCCACGGCTCGTTTCCGAAGGCGCACCTTGCCGCATGGGCGAGTCACATATTGACTGGAATCAGACCGGCCCGGCTGGCTTGCCTGGCTCGCCGGGCCCGCAGGGTCCTGTAGGTCTGCAGGGTGACCCTGGCGCCGCGGGCCCCGCTGGCGCACTGGGTCCGATGGGTCCGGCCGGTCCGATGGGCCCGGCGGGTCCGCCCGGCGCGGCCGGTGCGACTGGCGCGGCTGGCCCGACAGGTCAACCCGGCGCGGTAGGTCCGGCTGGACCGACGGGTCCGGCAGGCGTGGTCGGTCCGGCTGGCCCAACGGGTCCGGCAGGCGCGGTCGGTCCGGCTGGCGCGCCGGGTGCGCAGGGCCCCGCTGGCCCGGTAGGCCCGCAGGGTCCGGCTGGCCCGACGGGTCAGGCAGGCGCGGCAGGTGCGCCGGGTCTGACGGGACCCGCCGGCCCGATGGGTCCTGAAGGCACTCCCGGTCTCACAGGTCCCGCGGGTCCGCAGGGTCCCACCGGTGCCGCGGGCCCGGCTGGTTCGCAGGGTCCCGCTGGCCCGCAAGGCCCGGCTGGTCCTCAGGGCGCGACCGGCGCGACGGGTGCTGTCGGTCCCCAGGGTCCCACTGGCCCGCAGGGTCCGGTCGGTCCGCAGGGTCCTGCTGGCATGCCGACGCTCCTCAACGCGAGCTCGGCGGCATGGTCCAGCACGCCTGACAACAACTGGCGCGCGGTGCCCGGCCTGACCCTGAGCTTCACCACGGCCAACGCCGGCCCGGCCGCCGTCTCCTGGACGCTCTCGGTGCCGCCGAACGGCGCCATCGTCACGCGCCTGCTGATCGACGGCGTCGTCCAGCAGGGTACGCAGCAGGTGGTGGGCAACACGGTCTACGCGAGCACCTCCGGCACGTACTACACGACGCTCGCGGCCGGCCCGCACATGGTCGTGCTGATGTTGCGGACTCCGATGTCCTTCCAGTACGACCCGACCGCAGACTGGCAGGCTTCGCGCCTGCAGGTCATGGCGTTCGACCAGTAGCTTCCGGCAGCACTTCCTATCCCCGGCGGGCAGCCAACGCTGCCCGCCGGGGATTTTGTTTTGCTTAGATCTTCCGCTGAGCGAACGCTTGCGGCATGTGCTTGCGGACCAGCCGGCCAAGCTCGTCGCCGTCCACCAGGTCGATCGGGTTGCCGCGGGCGGCATCGCGCGCGTCGGAGGTGAAGGTACCGAGCGTGATCAGGACGCCCTTGCCCACGAACTCCGCCCGCGCCGTATCGATCATGTTGCGCACTTCGTCCGCGTCCGTCGGAACTCCGGGCTCGCCGAACAGCCCGTGCACGTAGAGGCGGCCGCCCCGGATCGGAGTCGGATCGTTGGCGAAGAGATCGACGGTGCCGGAGCCGCGCTCGCTGCGCTCCGCATGGAACCCCATCTCGGTGAAGAGGGTGAGGAGCAGCCGCTGGAAGCCCTCCAGGCCGAACCCGCGCACCCAGGACATCGCGCCCTGGCCGTCGCGGGCCAAGTTCTCGGGCGCGGCGGGCGACACCGGCTGGCCGCGCCCGATGAGGAAGATCAGGAGAAACCCCAGCGCCGTCGCCACCACCGCGACGATCAGGATGCCCATGCATTCCCCTCTTCACCTCGCGAGGGCCGCGCGTCAAGCCGTCCTTGACAGGGCTGGGCGCCAACGATACAAGCCCCGTCCCTTGCCGCCCGACTGCGGGCCTGTAGCTCAGCTGGGAGAGCGCTAGAATCGCACTCTAGAGGTCACCGGTTCGATCCCGGTCAGGTCCATTCGTTTCCTTGATGGATGAACACAAGCTTCGCCTCGAGATTTCACGCAGGCGGACGTTTGCCATCATTTCGCATCCGGATGCCGGGAAGACCACGCTCACGGAAAAGCTGCTCCTGCATGGCGGCGCGATTCATCTCGCCGGCGCGGTGAAGGCGAGGGGCGCCCAGCGGCACGTCACTTCGGACTGGATGGAGCTCGAGCGGCAGCGCGGGATCTCGGTGACGAGCTCGGTGCTGCAGTTCGAGCATCGGGGCTTCCGCATCAACTTGCTGGACACGCCGGGCCACCAGGACTTCTCCGAGGACACCTACCGCACTCTGGCGGCCGCCGATGCGGCAGTGATGCTGATCGACAGCGCCAAGGGCGTCGAGGCGCAGACCCGCAAGCTGTTCCAGGTCTGCCGCCGGCGCGGGATCCCCATCTTCACCTTCGTGAACAAGCTCGATCGACTGGGGCGGGAGCCGTTCGACAACCTGCACGAAGTGGAGGAGGTCCTCGGCATCCGCACCTGTCCCATCACCTGGCCGCTCGGTCAGGGACAGGACTTCACCGGGGTCTTGCAGCTCTTCGACGAAGACTTTCGCCGCCGGGCCGTGGAGGGCGGAACGCCGGCGAAAGTGCGCGAAGAGGTCGAGCTTCTCGAGGCGGCCGGCGATCCGTTCGAGCGCGAGAAGGTGCTCAAAGGCGAGCTGTCGCCGGCGTTCTTCGGCTCGGCGATGACGGAGGTCGGGGTCGACGAGTTCCTCGAGGCCTTCATCCGCCTCGCGCCGCAGCCCGGTCCCCGCCTGCGCCTCGACGGCCTCGCGGTAGAGCCGGCGGAACCGCGCTTCTCGGGATTCATCTTCAAGATCCAGGCGAACATGGATCCGGCGCACCGCGACCGGCTCGCCTTCCTCCGCGTCTGCTCCGGGCGCTTCTACCGGGGGATCGACGCCCGGCTGCCGCGGGAGGAGAAGCCGTTGCGCCTGTCGACGCCGCACCAGCTCTTCGGCGCCGATCGGCAGGTGATCGAGGAGGCCTGGCCCGGCGACGTGATTGGACTCTTCGATACCGGCTCCCTGCGCATCGGCGACACGCTGTGCGAAGGGCCGCCCTTCGAGTACGCCGAGCTGCCGCGGTTTTCCCCGGAGATCTTCGCGCGGGTGCGGGCAAAGGACGCTCTCAAGCGCAAGCAGTTCGAGAAAGGGCTCGAGCAGCTGGCGCAGGAGGGCGCCATCCAGATCTTGCACGCCCGCGGCGGAGGGATGCGCGACCCGATCGTGGGCGCCGTGGGCGCTTTGCAGCTCGAGGTCCTGCAATACCGGCTGCTGCACGAATACGGAGCGGACCTCGTGCTCGAGCGGCTGCCCTACCAGGTCGCGCGGTGGGTGAGCGGCGCCGGGTTCGATCCCGCCCGGTTCGAGGCGGAAGTGGACGCCCTCTGCGTCGAGGACCGCGACCAGAACCCCATCGCTCTGTTCAAGAGCGAATGGAACCTGAGCTACGCCATGGGGCGCCACCCCTCGTGGACCTGGGCGCCGACCGCTCCGGTCGCTCCGCTGTCAAAACGTAGATAGGTCGCGCGTCGGACGGTTCCACACAGGCTACCGCTGCCTACCTTCACCGACGTGCAGTCACGAAATCTCGCCATCGTCTTCGCCGGCATCTGCGGCTACGCGGAGCGTCTTTCAGCCCTCACCTGGGAGGAATCGCAGCGGATGTTGCGGCTGCACGCCGCGCTGGTCGATCCCGCCTTCCGCCGGTTCGGCGGGCGCCGGATCAAGCAGATCGGCGGGACTTTCCTGGTGGCGTTCGAGTCTCCCACCCGGGCGGTGCTCTGCGCCGCCGCCTTGCGCGAGCGGGTGCGCCGCTTCGACGATTTGGTGCCGCCGCAGCAGCGCCTGCAGGCGCGGGTGGGAATCCACCTCGGCGAAGTGCGCATCGCCGCGGGCGACGTGTTCGGTGAGCCAGTCAACATCGCCTCCCGCATCGAGGCGGTGGCTGGTCCCGGCGAGGTCCTGTTCGGCGAGTCCGTCTGGCTGTCGATGAATCGG
>VBKQ01000522.1 GCA_005879505.1 Deltaproteobacteria bacterium | reverse complement strand
CGCGGGACCATCCACGCGCTGATCGGCCCGAACGGCGCGGGCAAGACCACCTGCTTCAACCTGCTCACCCGCTTCCTGCCGGCGACCAGCGGCACCATCACGTACAAGGGCGAGGACATCACGGGCGCCGCGCCCGCCGACGTGGCGCGCAAGGGACTGGTACGCTCGTTCCAGATCAGCGCCGTCTTCCCCTATCTCACGGCGCTCGAGAACGTGCGCATCGCGCTGCAGCGCAAGCGGGGCACCTCCTTCGACTTCTGGCAAAGCGACCGGGTGCTGCGCGAGCTCGATGGCCGCGCCGCCGAGCTGCTCGCGGCGGTGGGGCTGCGCGATTTCCGCAACACCATCGCGGCGGAGCTCTCCTACGGCCGCAAGCGTGCGCTGGAGATCGCCACCACGCTGGCCCTCGATCCGGAGCTCATGCTCCTCGATGAGCCGACGGCGGGCATGGGGCACGAGGACGTGGAGCGCATCGCGGCGCTGATCCAGCGCGTGGCGAACGATCGAACGGTGCTGATGGTCGAGCACAACCTCGGCGTGGTCGCCAGCCTCTCCCAGCGCATCACCGTGCTCGCCCGCGGCGAGGTGCTCGCCGAAGGCGACTACCTGAGCGTCTCGAAGAATCCGGCCGTGGTCGCCGCCTATCTGGGGACGGAGCATGCCTGAAGCGCTGCTCTCGGTCGGCAAGCTGCAGGCCTGGTACGGCGAGTCCCACGTGCTCCACGGCGTGGACCTCGAGGTCCGCAAGGGGGAGCTGGTCACCCTCGTCGGCCGCAACGGCGCCGGCAAGACCACCACGATGAAGTCGATCATGGGCATCGTGCGCCAGCGGACCGGCTCGGTGAAAGTGCAAGGGGTGGAGACGATCGCTTTGCCGCCGTACCGGATCGCGCGGCACGGGATCGCGCTCTGCCCGGAAGAGCGCGGCATCTTCGCCAGCCTGAACGTGGAGGAGAACCTGCTTCTGCCGCCGAAGGTGCGCGAGGGAGGTCTGAGCACCGCGCAAGTGTTCGAGCTCTTCCCGAACCTCAAGGAGCGGCTGCGCAGCCAGGGAACCCGCCTCTCGGGCGGCGAGCAGCAGATGCTCGCCATCGGCCGCATCCTCCGCACCGGCGCGCGGCTGCTGCTGCTCGACGAGCCGACCGAAGGACTGGCGCCGGTCATCGTCCAGCAGATCGGCAACGTGATCCGCAAGCTCAAGGCGGACGGCTTCACCATCCTGCTCGTCGAGCAGAACCTGCGCTTTGCCGGCACGGTCGCGGACCGCCACTACGTGATGGAGCGCGGCAGGATCGTGGACGAGATCCCGAACGCCGCGCTGCATGGCAGCATGGAACGCGTGCAACAGTATCTCGGAGTGTGACCTCAAGGAGCCCGCAAACATGAACGCACGCATCGCACTGCTGATGGCCCTGGCGCTGCCGCTCGCCGCGCGCGCGGATTTCACCGGGAAGGTGATCAAGATCGGCGTCCTCAACGATCAATCCGGCCTCTACGCCGACCTCGCCGGCCAAGGCTCGGTGACCGCCGCGAAGATGGCCGTGGAGGAGATGGGCGGGAAGATCGGCGACGCCACCATCGAGGTCGTCTTCGCCGACCATCAGAACAAGGCGGACGTCGGATCAAACATCGCTCGGCAGTGGATCGACGTGGACGGCGTGGACGTGATCGTCGACGTCCCCACCTCGTCCGTCGCCCTGGCCGTCGCGGGGGTGGTGAAGGAAAAGAACAGGCGGCGACACCTGGTTCTTCCTCACCGCCGATTACGCGTTCGGCCAGGCGCTCGAGCGCGACACCACCGCGGTGGTGACGGCCGCCGGCGGAAAGGTGCTGGGCGGTGTCAAGCACCCGCTCAACACCACGGACTTCTCCTCGTTCCTGCTGCAGGCGCAGTCCTCGAAGGCGAAGGTGATCGGCCTCGCCAACGCGGGGGGCGACACCATCAACTCGATCAAGGCGGCCTCCGAGTTCGGCATCGTCAAGGGCGGGCAACGACTCGCCGGCCTGCTGGTCTTCATCACCGACGTCAATGCTCTCGGGCTGCAGACCGCGCAGGGGCTGCTCTTGTCCGAGAGCTTCTACTGGGACCGGGACGAAAAGACCCGCGCCTGGTCGAAGAAGTTCGGCGCGCGCATGGGCGGCAAGATGCCGTCGATGGTGCAGGCGGGAGTGTACGCCGCCGTGCTGCACTACTTGAAGGCGGTCAAGGCGCTGAAGAGCGATGGCGACGGCAAGGCGGTGGTCGATCAGATGAAGAAGCTCGGCACCGACGATCCCGCCTTCGGCAAGGGCACCATTCGCGCGGACGGCCGGAAAATGCACCCCATGTACCTCTACGAGGTAAAGGCGCCGTCGGAGTCGAAGGGCCCCTGGGACTACTACAAGCTGAAGAAAGAGGTGCCCGCGAACGAGGCGTTCCGCCCGCTCGACAAGGGCGAATGCCCGCTGGTCGCCGCAGCGGCGAAATGAGCAGCCGATGCTCGCGGTCCCCCTGCAGGCCTTGTTCGGGCAGCTGCTGATCGGGCTGATCAACGGCTCCTTCTACGCGCTGCTTTCGCTGGGCCTGGCGATCATCTTCGGCCTGCTGAACGTGATCAATTTCTGCCACGGCGCCCTCTACATGCTGGGGGCGTTCGTGGCCTGGGGACTTCTGGAGAAGACCGGGATCGGCTACTGGCCGGCGCTCTTGATCGCGCCTCTCGTGGTCGGCCTCTTCGGCGTGGTGATCGAGCGCACGCTATTGCGGCGGATCTCTGGCCTGGACCCCCTCTACGGGCTGCTGCTGACCTTCGGCATCGCCCTCATCCTGCAAGGCGTATTCAGCAACTGGTTCGGCTCCTCCGGAATGCCATACGAGATGCCGAGCCAGCTGCGGGGAGGGCAGGCGCTCGGGTTCATGTTCCTGCCCAACTACCGGGTCTGGGTGATCGGGGTGTCCCTGATCATCTGCATGGGGACGTGGGCCATCACCGAAGGAACACGGCTCGGGTCCTGGCTGCGAGCGGCCACCGAGAACGCTTCCCTGGTGAGCGCGTTCGGGATCAACGTGCCGCGCATGATCACCATCACCTACGCGCTCGGCGTGGGGCTGGCGGCCCTCGCGGGCGTGCTCGCGGCGCCCATCTACCGGGTGAGCCCGCTGATGGGCGCGGACCTGATCATCGTGGTCTTCGCGGTGGTGGTGATCGGCGGCATGGGCTCGATCATCGGCTCCATCGTCACCGGCTTCACGCTCGGCGTCCTCGAGGGCCTGACCAAGGTCTTCTATCCGGAAGCTTCCAACACGGTCATCTTCGTGGTGATGGCGATCGTGCTGCTGGTGCGGCCGGCGGGCCTGTTCGGGAAGCAGGCATGACCGAAGCCGC